>CALANW010000103.1 GCA_937926145.1 uncultured Ruminococcus sp.
AACAGAACGTGAAAAATCAGTTTCGTGAAACCATAAATGTGAATTGCGCCATTCTTTATATACAGAAAAACTATCCTTGCAGGTCATATATGCGAACGAAGTGAGTATATATGACCTGCAACGCTGTATGAATTCGGCTAAACATTATCTTTGGCAGACCAATACAACATCTCCGCTCATCTCAAGCTGACAACATTTGAGCGTAGGTACAGCTTGAACAGCTGTGAAATATAAATGTAAAACCGCAAATTTCGGTAGGGGCGGATTCCATATCCGCCCGTCGGCAATCCGCAAAATTATGGCGATTTTTAATGTATGTTTTCTATTCCGCAAAAATGTCATATCTGCAACGGTTGAATATTTTTATAGATGTTCCGTTTTTTGGTCGTGATTTGTCAGTTGTTCCGTTGTGTGAAAGCTTCGCTCACTTATGTTCGCTTGTTTTCACGTTCATATCCCATAGCTGTTCATATTGAGTTGAAGCTTATATATGTTCACTTCGTTCGCATATATAAGCTTCAAGGATAGTTTGTTTTAGGAAAAAAGAATGGCGCAATTCACATTTGGGAGATTACGAAACTGATTTCTCATATTTCGTTTATCCTTTTTGATGTGAATTGCGCCTTTTGATTTGTTAGTGATTTCGCTGTTGCGGCAAGCTTTTCGCTGTTAGTTTAGGGTATTTCGCTTCTGCGGAAGCGACGAGGGCGCTGCCCCTCGACCCCGCAAGCTGTGCTCAGCTTGACCAGCTGCTTGGCTTCGCAGCACTCGACAAATGTCGGTTATGCCAATAATTCCGCATTCCGAATTCATAATTCCGAATTATTCAACAATGCCGCCTTCAACAACAAGGTTTTCCTTGTCAACTGCTGTGCCGTAAACGCTTGCAAGTGTCTCATCATAGTCCTTGTGGAAGAAGTTTTCGCCTGCGAGGGACTTGATCTCATCGTTGATGTAGGTGAGAAGTGTTTCGTTGCCCTTTGTAACTGCAGGTGCGATCGTATCAAGGCTGCCGAGGGACTCGATGCCTACTGTAAAGCCGGGGTTCTGCATTGCCCATGCGAGGACTTCTGTGTTATCTGTGGAGAATGCGTCGCCTCTGCCGTCCTGAAGTGCGGAGTAAGCTTCGTTGTATTCATCGAACTTTACAAGTTCAAGACCGTTGTACTGGTTTTCTGTGAAGTACTGCTCTGCTGTTGTGCCCTTTACAACGATGAGCTTCTTGTTTTCGAGGTCTGCTTCGGAGTTGATAGGTGCGCTCTCAGGGGAAACTACGCCGAGTGCAACTTTCATATAAGGAAGTGCGAAGTCAACCTTTTCTGCTCTTTCTTCTGTAACAGTGAAGTTTGCGAGGATAATATCTACCTTGCCTGTGATAAGGTATTCTGCTCTGTTTGCAGCTTCAACGGAAACGAGTTCAAGCTCTGTTCCAAGGTCTTCTGCAAGTCTTTTTGCGAAGTAAACATCATAGCCCTGAAATTCGCCGTTGTTGTCAACATAGCCGAATGGGTTCTTGTCGGAGAAAACGCCGATCTTGAGTGTGCCGCTTTCCTTGATCTCGTCAACTGTGCGGTAAACCTTTGTGTTTGCATCTGTTGATGCTGCGTCTGTGTTTGTGTCTGCTGCCTTGTTGCCGCAAGCTGTAAAGGAAACTGCGATTGCTGCTGCGGATAAAGCTGCAAGAATTTTCTTAAAGCCAAACTTTTTCATAATTTTCTCCCTTTCTTGACCGAACTGTTTAGTCCGAATATGTAAATGTTTTTAGGAACTGCTTTGCGCGTTCCGTCTTAGGCGCTTCAAAGAATTCATCGGGTGTTCCCTCTTCGACTATCTCGCCGCCGTCAAGGAAGATTATCCTGTCTGCGACTGCCTTTGCGAACGCCATTTCGTGGGTAACTATCATCATCGTTGTTCCGCTCTTTGCAAGGTCAAGAACAACTTTGAGCACTTCATGCACCATTTCGGGGTCAAGAGCCGCCGTAATTTCATCGAGAAGAATGATATCGGGGTGAATTATAAGGCTGCGGACGATAGCCGCGCGCTGTTTCTGTCCGCCCGAAAGCTCATTCGGGTAGGAATCCGCTTTTCCTGCAAGACCTACTCTGTCGAGGAGCTTCAAGGTTTCTTCCTCGACCTCCTTTTTGTCACGCTTCTGGACTTTGAGCGGTGCGAGTGCGATATTCTGTGCGATCGTCATGTGCGGGAAAAGGTCATAGCTCTGGAAGACCATTCCGATATGCTGACGAATCTTTGTAAGGCTTTTTTTGCCGTAAAGTACAGGTTCACCGTGGAGCGTAACGCTTCCGCCCTGTATAGGTTCAAGTCCGTTAAGGCAGCGGAGCAAAGTGCTCTTTCCGCAGCCTGACGGGCCGATAAGAACGATGACCTCGCCCTTTTCGACCGAGATCGAAAGGTCTTTGAGGATAACGTTGTCGCCGAACTGCTTGTGCAGGTTTTTTACCTCGATTATTGTTTCCGCCATTATACAAACTCCTTATGCCGAAAGCTTTTTCTGCTTCTTATCGATAGCTGTCGAGAGCATCGAGAGCGGGAAGCAGACTGCAAAATACATTACGAATATCGTTCCGTAGACCCAAAGCGCAGCGTTCGGTGCTTCAAAGCGGTTCGCATCGATTATCTGCTTGCCGACTTTGAGGACTTCCGTAACGCCGATGAGCGAAACGAGCGCAGTGGTCTTTATCATTCTTGTTGAAAGATTGATAATGTTCGGGATAAGCAGGCGTATTGCCTGCGGAAAAATAACGTAGATATAAGACTGAAACTTGGTGAGTCCGAGCGATGTTGAGGATTCATACTGATGAACGGGGACGCTTTCAAAGCCGCCTCGGATAAGGTCGCCCATTTCAGCCGCTCCCCATATCGTGAATACGATTATCGCCGAGGTCTCGCCCGAAAGATTGATTCCGAGTGTTCGCACGATACCGAAAAACACGATGAAAAGCCAGACGAGCTGCGGCATTATGCGGACGATCTCAAGATAAGCTCTGCAAATCGCTCTGACGACCTTGTTCTTCATTCTCATAGCAGCGCCGAGCAGCGAGCCGAGGATAAGCGAGAAGCCTATCGATATGAGTGCGATCCGTATCGTGACCCAAAGTCCGCCGAGCAGTCTTAAAAAATTGTTGCCCTCAAATACTATTTTAAGCCCCTCCACGGCGAAGCCTCCTTTCAAGCACTGAACACAGCAGCGATATCGGCAAAATGATGATAAGGTATGCTATGACGAGCATAAAGAGCGACTCCGTTGTGCTGGAGTACATTCCGATAAGGTCCTTTGCTATGTACATAAGGTCGGCAAGTGCGACTGCGCTGAAAACGCTCGTTTCTTTCAGAAGAAAGATTATATTTGCACTTACGGCAGGCATTGCAGCCGCCGCTGCCCTTGGGAAAACGACATAGCGCATTATCTGACCTCTTGTAAGTCCAAGACTTTCCGCAGATTCTATTTGGGCTTTCTTAATGCTTTGGAAACCGCTTAAAAATGATTCTGACATATAGCTTCCGCCGAGGAATGTAAGTCCGATTATGCCGCAGGCTTCGGAGGAGAGAACTATCCCTGCCTTTGGAAGTCCGAAATATAAGAAAAACAGCTGCACGATGAGTGGCGTGTTTCTCGAAAGCTCGGTGTAAATGACTGTGATAGTGCGCAGAACGGGTATCTTGTAGTACCTTGTCAGCGCGCATATCAATCCGACGATCGTTGAAAGCACAATACCGATAGCGCCCGTTACGACCGTCAGCACCGCTGCTTTGACATAAAGCGGATAATGCTGCGAAATAAATGTCAGATCCATGGTTTCCTCCCTTTCAAGAGAATTTTTGTTTTAAAGGTGCTGTTTAAAGGAAGGCGGCAGCCTGCATTTCAACTCGCCGCACGGAATCAATAATTGATTTTGGAAATTGCTATCTCATTAAACAACAATTCCTTAATTATACAACGAAAACGCTGAAATGTCCAGCGTTTTCGTTACTTCTTTAAAGAAATTTTAGAAAATTGCTACAACTGCGCCGTTGTAGTTTTCAGCGATGAAGTCCTTAACTTCGTCAGTTTCGAGTGCGGAAACGAGAGCCTGGATCTTAGGAAGGTTTTCATTGCCGCTCTTTACTGCAACGATGTTTGCATAAGTCTGAGCTGCATCACCGGAAGCATCTTCGGAAGCGATAGCGTCTGCGATCTTAAGACCTGCTGCAAGAGCGTAGTTGCCGTTGATAACTGCGAGAGAACCGTCGCCTGCGTTAGCGAACTGAGCTGCAACTGTATCAGCCTGAACAGTTGTGATGTTGAAGCCGTGGTCGTCAACGATGTCGAGTGTCTTTACGCCGTCAAGAGCGTTTGCACCCTCAGGGAGAGTGATAAGACCTTCCTGTGCGAGGAGGAGAAGAGCTCTTGTTTCGTTGCTGTCGTCAGCAGGGATTACAATTGTTGCGCCCTCGGGGATATCAGCAACGCTTGCAACGCCGTTAGCATAAAGTCCGAATGGTTCGTAGTGAATGGAAGCTGCGGAAACGAGGTCAGTGCCGTTAGCTTCGTTGAAGCTGTTGAGGTAAGGAGTGTGCTGGTAGTAGTTAGCGTCAAGCTCACCGTCAGCAACAGCCTTGTCAGGGAGTACATAGTCATCATAAATTGTGATCTGGAGATCATAGCCCTGCTCTGCGAGCTTATCCTTAACGAATTCGAGGATCTCACCGTGAGGTGTGGAAGTTGCGCCAACCTTGATAACGTTGTCGCCGTCAGCAGCTGTAGCGTCAGCAGCCTCTGTTTCTGCTTCTGTTTCAGCGTTTGCGTCAGCAGCTTCTGTATCCGCTGCTGCGTTATCAGCTGCGGAAGTGTCAGCGGAAGTATCTGCTGTTGTGTCGGCTGTGTTTGAAGAGCAGCCTGTGAGTGCGAGTGCTGCGATAGAGAATGCAGCGATGATGCTTGTTAATACAGTATTCTTTTTCATAATAGTTTTTCTCCTTCATTATATGGCGGGGATGCCCCGCGGCAGATTCGCAGGTAAAATATACGGTAATTGATAATATTCTACCCGGTAACAAAACATCATCTATTCAATAGATTATGCTTTGTTTCAGTTTTCGGTGAATAGGTTTAATGACAACATCGTGCATCAAACATTCGGCCGTTTCTGAAATTTTCGCGCAGAAGGCGGTCAAAAAGCTTTTCCATTTTTCACTTTCTCCTTAATTATTGTAAAGCCGTCCCTTATGCGGCATTACTTATTAATACGTTTGTCCGTCTTGTGGGCGAGCATCATTCCAAGCTCCTGAATGAGCTGTACAATAATGATCGTCAGCACTACGCACACCCATATTATGTCATTGTTAAAGCGCTGGTAGCCGTAGTTGATAGCTATCGTACCAAGTCCGCCGCCTCCGATAGTTCCTGCCATTGCGGAATATCCGAGGATAGTTACGAGTGAGATAACCGCGCCTACGATAAGCGAAGGCTTTGATTCGGGGATAAGCACTTTCCAGATTATCTTGAAGTTGGAAGTTCCCATTGACTGAGCGGCTTCAATAACGCCCTTGTCAACTTCCTTTATCGAGCTTTCCACCATACGCGCTACATAAGGTGCAGCCGCGATGATGAGCGTTACTATCATTGCCTTGTTTCCGAGGCTTGTTCCGACAATGAACTTCGCAACGGGGAGCATCGCAACCATAAGGATAACGAACGGAATGCTTCGGAAGATGTTTACGATAAAGCCGAGCACCTTGTTGAGCCACGGGATAGGCTTAATGCCGTCCGAACCCGTAACATGGAGCAGAATTCCTATCGGAAGTCCGATAATGTATGAGAAAAATGCGGAAATGAACGTTAAATAAACGGTTTCCCATATTCCTTTCTGTAAAACGCCCTTTTCAATGAGCTGTGAAAGAAGATCTGACATTATTTTCACCCCTTATCCTTAGTTGAGCTCCGAATATTCAATGCTGTTCGCATCGAGATAAGCTTTTACGCGGTCGTAATATTCAAACGGTATCTGAATTATGAGCTGACCGTAAGCCTTGCCGTCAATGTCCTTTGTGTCGGCGTGGAGAATGTTCACCGCTGCGCCACATTCAAGGATTATAGCTGCAAGAACGGGCTTGCCTGAGCTTTCGCCGTTGAAAACGATTCGTACTTTTTTGCCCTCGGTTATCTCGGCGGCTGCCTTTATCTCGGGAAGAACGAGCTTCTTTGCGATATCCGACTGAGGATTTGCAAAGACGGTCTTTACATCGCCCATTTCGGCAACAACGCTCTTGTCGAGGACTGCAACTCGGTCACAAATGCTGTCGATGATGCTCATTTCGTGAGTGATAACAACTATCGTGATGCCAAGTTCTTTGTTTATCTTTTTCATAAGTTCCAGAATGGAACGTGTGGTGTCCGGGTCAAGTGCGCTCGTTGCTTCATCGCAGAGCAGGTATTTCGGGTTTGCGGCAAGCGCTCTTGCAATTGCAACACGCTGTTTCTGACCGCCCGAAAGCTGTGAGGGGTAGCTTTTTTCCTTTTCAGCGAGCGAAACAAGCTGGAGAAGTTCTCTTGCTCTCTTCTCGGCGTCGGCTTTCTTTACTCCTGCGATTTCAAGTGGGAAACAGACGTTGCGGAGAACCGTTCTCTGTTCGAGCAGGTTGAAGCCTTGGAATATCATTCCGATGTTTCGTCTTGCTTCGAGAAGTTCCTTTGTCGAAAGCTGACCGAGGTTCTTTCCATCGATGATAACATCGCCCGTTGTCGGGCGTTCGAGGAAGTTTATGCAGCGGACGAGGGTACTTTTTCCTGCGCCCGAAAGACCGATGATGCCGAATATCTCGCCGTCATTGATCGTGATGTTGACTTCCTTTATTGCGGTGACGGCCTTTTCGCCTTTGCCGTAAGTCTTGGATATATTTTTGAGTTCTATCATTCGTTGCACCCCATTACAAAACAAAAAGCAGGCGAACCTGCTTCATACGGATATATGATAAAATCGTTAAAAGCAGCTTATATGATATTCTTTTTTGCAGGACATTATGCACATTGACATTGAGATGCAGGATATCATATCAGCTTGCTCCTTTCGGTCGTTTTATTTTTGACTATGGCTTTATTATACACCTCAAATCATAGCTTGTCAATAGGTTTTCTAATGATTAATTGCTCAAACATTACCCTGTGTTTTGCAGGATTTTTTTACACATCGTACAAATTGGGTATAAAATGTTAAGAAATTGGCGAAAATAATGTACTTTTGACCGTATTTGTGCAGCTTTGAGAGTGAAAAATATCATTTTGGGTGAAAATTTTAGTATAAAACGTTCACGATGATGCATTGGCGGCAAAATCTTTCAACATATCTGCACTTTTATGGTTAAAAAATTTTGTGCCAAGAAAAACATTCAAATCGTTTTGAGAAATAAAAATAGAGCTGCTTCAGCGTGTGCTTGCAACAGCTCTGTTAAATTTAAAACAGATCAGAGTGAGAGCCTGTTCTGACAAGTTTCAAAATCAGGTTTTCTTTTTGAATCTGATATATGAGCAGCCAGTTTGGATTTATGTGACATTCTCTCATATTCTTGTAATCTTTGGAATCGTTAAGTGAATGATCGCGATATTGGCTTGGTAACGGTTCTTCGCGACAAAGAATTGTGACAACTGTTTCAAGTTCCGATGATTTTAATCCTCTTTTCAGAGCGGCTTTGTAATCGCGCTTGAATTTGCCTGTAAACTCGGGTTTAAGCATTTAAAGCCTCCATAAGGTCTGCAACGCTGTCAAAAGGACCAACGATATCTTCATCATTGTACGCAGATTTCATCGCTTCTTTTGTTTCGTCATTGAGATCTTCGCCAAGGTCATAATACTCGCCAAACATAGCTATAAAACCGCGAAGCTGTTCTTCTGAAAGGTGATTGAAAATGTTAAGTGCAAGTTCCTTTGTACTCATAAAGCAAACCTCCTGTCAAACATAAGCTTTCATTACATATTATATCACCGAAACGCACAAAAGTCAAACAAGTCAATATTTTGAAAGTAGATAAGAAAATAAAACAAAAAACCACTTATCAAAGATAAGTGGTTGATTGGTGCGGTAAATGGGACTTGAACCCATACGTCAAAGACACACGCCCCTCAAACGTGCCTGTCTGCCTATTCCAGCACTACCGCATTTATTAAGTTGTTGTCGTTTTGGAGTGTTTTGTTTTTGTTCTCTCCCTGACGACGATATTTATTATAGCATATAGCTATCTATTTGTCAAGCGTTTTTTCAAATTTTTTTGAGATTTTTTCAACTTTTTTTCAGAGAGTCAAAAAATGACGTATCTGCGAGGGTTATGGGTAATTCGGAATTAGGAATTCGGAATGCGGAATTATAAAATTCTAAAAAATTTTTGAAAAATGGTCTTTGGTCAAAAATAAAAGGTGCAAATCCACTTGGGAGTTGCACCTTGATTTGTTTTAATAAGCATCTGCGAAATATAATAATTCCGAATTCCGAATTCTTAATTCCGCATTAAATTCTTATGCCTTAGCAGCGTTGAGCTTCTTAGCGAGCTGGGACTTCTTTCTTGCTGCACAGTTCTTGTGCATAAGGCCCTTAGCGCAAGCCTGGTCAACAGCCTTGATAGCAGCTCTTACAGCAGCCTCGGACTCAGGAGCCTTTACAGCTGTAGCAGCGTCAGCCTTCTTAAGAGTTGTCTTGAGAGCAGACTTAACAGCCTTGTTTCTCATTGTCTTGGTGTTGATAACCTTTACTCTCTTCTTAGCGGATTTAATATTTGGCATTTTGTTTTCCTCCAAAATCTCTGATAATTTAAATTTTTCTGCAAATAATATTGACAGCTTGCATATCGTTTATTCGGAACAAAGCGGTGACACGGTTCGCTTTTTGCTCCCGCGGGCGTAATGACTCACCCATTTTTACAAAGATAAACACGCGATATAGCAGTACGGCTGCCCTTATCGAATACATATCTGCACAAGCTTAGATATTATTTTATCATTATTTGTCCGATTTTTCAATAGGCAATTTAAAAAAACTTGTAGAAATATCACGGCTTGGTTTATGCAGATTATATAATACTGATATCAAATCAACCTATAGACAGATACGACAGCTATAATTCCACCACTCGGCGGCAAACTCCCTTGTCAGGCATCAAGCCTGCCTGCGGTCGTTTTTCTTGATTGGTGAAATTCTATCTACCGTCCTTGTCTACAGAACGATTTGATATCAGTATAATTACTTTTGAAAAGGGGAAATATTGTATGTCAGCACGAACTGATCTTGCGGTGGAAATGATCGATGAGGACGCTTGTTCGCTCCCGAGGGGAATCGGCAGAAAGCTTCGCAAAAGCTCCGCCTGCAGCATAACCGAGATCGAGGTCACCTCCGAGCTTGCAGGCTTGAAGATAGGCAAATCCAAGGGTAAATATATCACGGTCGAAACGGACAGGCTCTCCTACGCGCCGTCCGACTTCGAGGAGCAGGCGCAGAACATCGCCGATGAGATAACCGCCCTGCTTAAAAGCCATAACTGCGGCACGGAGAACGGTCTTGTTGTCGGTCTCGGAAACTCGGACATCACCCCCGATGCGCTCGGACCTATGGTGATATCGCAGATAATCGCAACGCGCCACCTAAAAGGCTCGCTGCCGAAAGACCACGAGCTGGCTTCGCTGAAAGTTGTTTCCGCGCTCGCGCCGGGCGTTCTCGGTCAGACGGGTATCGAAGCCGCAGAGATAGTCGATTCGGTCTGCTCGGGGGTAAAGCCTGCGTTCGTTATCGCGGTGGACGCACTCGCCTGCTCGGACGTTTCGCGCCTCGGCACAACGATACAGATAACCGACACGGGCATCTCACCGGGCTCGGGAGTGCAGAACCGCCGCAAGGAGCTGACCGAAACGACCCTCGCCATTCCCGTTATCGCGGTGGGCGTTCCGACCGTTGTCGATATGCACACCATTGTCGAAAATATCACGGGCAGCGCCCCCGACAAGCATCTGCCGAATATGATGGTAACTCCGCGTGATGTTGACAAGCTTATCGAACGCGCCGCTCGGCTCATAGCCTGCGCCGTGAACAAGGCTCTCCAGCCGCAGCTCAGCTTCGCCGATATTTCAGCACTCTCATAAGGTCACCTCTAAAAACCACCGTCTAAAGCCTTATACTTAACACCAATAAAAAACTATACAAAAAATCAAGCCAAAACTCTAATATATGGTTTTGGCGCAGATTTTTTGTCTATAGTTTTATTGGTGTTTAGTATTAGCACCTCATCTGCTTGCAGATTTTTAGATGCGACCTTGATGAATTTTCCGCCGTTCTTCTTCATATAAATGTATAAGAAAAGAATGTAAAAAGCTTTGAAGTTATGCAAAAGCAGAACACTTTGAAAGGAATGGTGAAAATGTCAACAGCAAAACGCCCCAAGTTTCGATACGGGAAAAATTTTCTTGCGGCAGGAACAGCCTTTGCGCTCGCGCCGCTTATGATACTTTCGCTGAGGGCGGCAGTCCCCAATGCGGAAAATGCTATGATAGCCGCCGCTGCCGCTTCCGCACGGCTCTCGGCAGGAAATGTTTTTGAAGCGGAAATAAAGCCGTCCGAA
Organism: uncultured Ruminococcus sp.; assembly: GCA_937926145.1. GTDB lineage: Bacteria > Bacillota > Clostridia > Oscillospirales > Ruminococcaceae > UMGS363. The sequence continues at coordinate 10,598 of CALANW010000103.1, forward strand.
GCCTTATTGGAAGCCGAGGACAAGCCGCCCGAAAAGCCTGCCTATTTGAATTTTGATGAAAGCGTGATGCTCTCGCGCGGTGAGCTTATCTTTCCCTCGGGTGAAAATGAGGAGCTTGTTGTTCCCGAGGAACACGATGTCGGTGCAGAGCCTTACCCGAAAACGCTTGAATCCCGTGACGGTGCGATACAAGCAATGACCTACGGCTTTTACAGCGGCACGGATTATGTGAACCTTGACGGCGGAGGTCAGGTGCGGAACTGCTCCGATATCGACAGCGAAACGCTCCTTGATGAAAGCCGCAAGGAATATGACTTTACAGTGACGGCAGACGGAACGCCGCAGATCCTGATAATGCACACGCATGAGACCGAAAGCTACGAACCTTACACCCGTGATTTTTACGACAGCTCATTCACGAGCCGAACCACGGACGATGAGAAAAATATGGCGGCGGTCGGTGACGCTATCGCAGCCGAGCTTGAAAAGAGCGGTATCGGGGTCATTCACGATGTCACAAAGCACGATTATCCGTCCTATAACGGCTCTTATGACCGCAGCCGTGTGACTGTTCAGTCAATACTTGAAGAAAATCCGACAATAAAAGTCGTCCTCGATATCCACCGTGACGCTATCGAGCGTGAGGACGGCACAAGAATTGCCCCGACCGCGGAAATTGACGGCAAAGATGCCGCTCAGGTGATGATAATAAGCTGCTGCGATGACGGCAGCGGCAGGCTTCCGCATTATATGAGCAATTTCCGCTTTGCATCGGCTCTCCAGCAGCAGCTTGAATCCGATTTTGAGGGTCTGACGCGCCCCGTTCTGTTCGATGATAGGTTCTACAACCAAGACCTCACCGCAGGTTCGCTCCTTATCGAAGTCGGCGGTCACGCGAACAGCATTGACGAAGCCGTTTACAGCGGTGAGCTTATCGGAAAGAGCCTTTCAAATCTGTTTTTACATAATGATTAATTTTTTATATAAAAGTCGATACTACAGAAAAAAGAGAGCAGGTCGGGAATGTTTTTTGAACTCCAAAAGAAAATAAAAATAAGCAGGACAGCCGCAGTTTTGTACTGCATCGTCCTGCTTATAGGATTTTTATATGGTCTGTCAACTGTTTATGTCAACTGTTTCAACAGTATGAACGCCGAGCAGATAACCGCTTTCGGAGCTGCCGAAAAAGCAGCCGAGAACTTTATTCTGTGGTTTGAGAACCTATTGTGATAGGGTTATCGACAGAGGTTATGCCGTTGACGTTTTCGAGCGTTATCTCATAAGCATAGCTGCCGTCGCCGCCCGAATTCGTCTGACGGAAATAGACGAAGTTTCCCTCGCTGTCAAAAGCGTAGGAGGTCGCAAATGCGTCCATATTCGTCTTCATATCCTTGTTAAGACGCTCGGTGTCATAATGATAGATATAGACATTGTTTCCGCTGTCGTCCGTTGTTTCCTCCGCGGAAGAAACATAGCCGTTGATGTAGAAGAAAAGCTGCCCCGTGGAATATGGGTGCGGCTTTTTCTTTGTGTAGGAAACATAGTCGTCTGCGTCCGATGAAACAGCCGAACCAACGCCGTCACGCTCGCGGAAAAGCTCCATGCCGTTGCTGTACTCGGCATAGTAGCCGTTCGTGTCGTAACCCTCGCAGTAATAGGTCTGCGAATCGTCCGAGTTATACATAAAGGTAAAGGTCTGCTCGATCTCGTTCGATGTGAGGTTCGTGATGATATAAGTTGCGCTTTCGTAGCTCTGAGCAGCCGAACGCAAGGCTTCCACCTTGTCACAGCCGACAAGTTCCTGCTTTCCGCAGGCTGTCAGCGTCAAAGCCGTGAGAACAAGCGAAAGCATAAGGATAAATCTTTTGGAAATTTTCATAGCAGCTCCTCACGATTTTGTTAAAGTCAGAAAAACCGAAACAACAATGTAGATGAACGATGTTGAAGATAAAAACCTGCCGAGCTTTTTGTGCTGCGCTTCAAATTCATCGAAGTAATCAGCATATTTGTCCGCAGGTATCTCCTCGCCGTCATCGCCCGTCACTACCGCCGAGATAAAAAGCGCCATTATATAGCCGATAACGAGCGGGATAAGCGTCAGCAGCGGCGAAACGGAGTTCGGGAAAACGAATATCCGCAGCAGAAGACATATCAAAGTAAGGATATTTCCCGCAAGCCGAACCTTTAATCCCGTGTCGAACCTGTCAAAAAGAGTTTCTTTGTCCATTTTTTATTTTTCCCTTGAGTGTCAAAATTTGAGGGGTGAAACGTCCTGTTTGTGAAATTATATCACAAAAAATAGAATATCCGAAAACGGGCGGATATAGAATCCACCCCTACGGTAACATACATAGTGTATAATTATAAAATAAATTACATAGCGTAAAATCGAATCAGCGATATAGGTATAAAATACCCATATATAGTGTAAATTTATACCGAAAAATCGCTGCCGCGATTCGGGACGGGAAACCGTCCCCTACAGTGTTAAAAACCAATTCACGAAATATAAAAATTACGCATTACGCATTACGAATTACGCATTGAAATAATTCCGCATTCCGAATTCCTAATTCCGAATTAAATTAGTACGCTTTGCCCCAGTAAACCATTTTCTTGGCAGGCTTGCCGCAGCATACGCACTTGTCGGAAAGGTTCTCCTGAGCGAATGGGATACATCTCGAACCAACACCCGTGAGTTCCTTAACCTTGTCCTCGCACTCTTCTTCGCCGCACCACATTGCCTTTACAAAGCCGTCACCGTTCTTTTCAAGAGCTTCCTTGATCCCGTCAAGGCTTGTGCAGGAGTAGGTGTGCTTTTCACGGTTTTCGAGTGCCTTTGCGAACATTCCCTCGGGGATATCCTTTTCGAGCATCGCTGTAATGGTTTCAACAACGTTTTCAAGAGCAACGTCTTTCTTTTCGCCGTTGTAGCGTGTGCAGACTACGCACTTGTCGTTCTCGATATCCTTAGGTCCGAGTTCGATTCTTACAGGAACGCCCTTCATTTCGTATTCGGCGAACTTCCAGCCCGGTGAGTTGTCGCTGTCATCGACCTTTACTCTTACGCCTGAGGCTTTGAGCTTCTGAGCGACCTGATCTGCCATATCAAGAACGCCCTCTTTGTGCTGCTGGATAGGAATGATAACTGCCTGAACGGGTGCAACTGCAGGAGGAAGAACAAGTCCGTTGTTGTCGCCGTGGGTCATGATAACTGCGCCGATAAGACGGGTCGTCATACCCCAGGATGTCTGGTGAGGATATACCTTTTTGTTTTCCTTGTCGGTGTACATAATGTCGAATGCTCTTGCGAAGCCGTCACCGAAGTAGTGGGAAGTACCTGCCTGAAGTGCCTTTCCGTCATGCATAAGAGCCTCGATAGCGTAGGTAGCTTCTGCGCCTGCGAACTTGTCGCTGTCGGTCTTTCTGCCCTTTACAACAGGCATTGCGAGCGACTTTTCGCAGAATTCGGCATAAACGTTGAGCATACGCTCTGTTTCTTCGATAGCCTCCTCAGCGGTAGCGTGGATAGTGTGACCCTCCTGCCAGAGGAATTCTCTTGAACGGAGGAAAGGACGGGTGGTCTTTTCCCATCTTACAACGGAAACCCACTGATTGTAAAGCTTGGGGAGATCACGGTAGGAGTGAACAATGTTGGAATAGTGTTCGCAGAAAAGCGTTTCGGAAGTAGGACGAACGCAAAGTCTGTCCTCAAGCTTTTCGTTGCCGCCCATTGTTACCCATGCAACTTCGGGAGCAAAGCCCTCAACGTGGTCTTTTTCTTTCTGGAGAAGGCTCTCGGGGATAAACATAGGCATACAAACATTTTCGTGTCCCGTTGCCTTGAACATTCCATCAAGGATACGCTGAATGTTTTCCCAGATAGCATAGCCATAAGGACGGATTACCATACAACCCTTTACAGAGGTGTATTCGATGAGTTCTGCCTTTTTGCAGATGTCGGTGTACCACTGAGCGAAGTCCTCGTCCATTGAGGTGATCTGCTCAACGAGCTTTTTTTCCTTTGCCATAAAAAATCATTCCTTTTCGTTATTTATATTTTCTGTATTTTCATTGTTTTCGTCAGTTTTGCCGTTATCGGTGCTTTTCGGAGCTTCTTCTGCCGATTCTTCGGCTTTTTCGCCCTCAAAAACACTTTTTACGGTGTATTTTTCGCCGTTTTCAAGCGTTATCGAAGACGGACCGGGGTCTATCTTCGCTTTCCCGAAGACCTTATCGATAAATTTTGCAAGCTTCGGAGTGAAAACAGCGATGAGCCATATCAAAAGGAGTATTCCTATCATTCCAAGCGCAAGCTTTAGCATAAGATCAAAGGTTTCTTTGTTAAATGACATTTATGCATCTCCTTTCAATGGCTTTCTGCATATAATAATAGTGGGAAAACTTCCTCCCCGATTTTTTCCTCTCCCGATGATTATTTTTGCATTTTCGGGCAAATAATAATCACAGAATAAATTTTATAAACAGGAGTTGTTTAAAAGTGACAGTCAGAAGGGGAGAAATCTATTACGCCGATCTAAGTCCCGTTGTCGGTTCGGAGCAGGGCGGAGTCCGTCCCGTACTTATCGTTCAGAACGACATCGGCAACAGCCACAGTCCGACCGTTATCGCAGCCGCAATAACGAGCCGTCAGGACAAATCGAAGCTGCCGACCCATATCGGGATAAACGCTGCGACCTGCGGACTTTCCAAGGACAGCGTTGTGCTGCTCGAACAGATACGAACCATTGACAAGAAGCGCCTTAAAGAGAGAATGGGCGAGCTTGACCAGCCGTCAATGTCGAGGATAAACAACGCCCTCTCCATAAGCTTCGGACTTGATTCGTAATAGAACTTGTTTACAAATTGTATCGATATCCGCAGATATTACTCTGCGGATATTTTTATCTTACTGAACCTTTATAAAGTGATACTTCACCGACTTGAAATCGCCGTCAACAGGGACAATGATGCCTGCGTTCATAAGTGCAGAACCGCTGTGAACTTCGCCCGTCTGCTCGTTTCTGTAACGTGCATTTTCGTCAAGACCCTTGAGCTTTACACGTCTTGCAGGGAAGTTCGGTCTGCCGAGTACCTGAACGAATGTGAAGACAGCTTCGGACTTGTCCTTTTCAACGAATATCCAAGCGTCCCAGGTTGTGTCCTTGAACATATTTCCGATGCGGTACTGGTCGCCCGTGCGGATAATGTGGTTGTATTTGTTGAATTCTGCGATCTGACCGGGGATAGCATCTCTGTCCTCCTGCGGAATTCTTGTAACATCAAGCTCATAGCCGAATGTTCCGACCATTGCAACGTCGCCTCTCGTAGCGAAAGGAGTTGTTCTGCCGACGGTGTGGTTCGGGCAGTCGGAAACGTGTGCGCCCATTGCGGAAGCAGGGTAGCACATAGAAGTGCCGTGCTGTATCTTCAGGCGTTCGATAGCGTCTGTGTCATCGGAACACCAGATCTGCGGTGAGAAGTAGAGCATACCTGCGTCGAATCTTGCGCCGCCGCCCGAGCAGTTTTCAAGGAGAAGATGAGGATAATCGGTAGTAAGGCGGTTCATAACGTCATAAACGCCGAGAACATATCTGTGCCAAAGCTCACGCTGGCGGTTTGCAGGGAGATATGTCGAGCCGACTTCGGTAAGCTGTCTGTTCATGTCCCACTTGATGTATTCGATGTTCGCGCTGTCGAGGACTTTCTTCATAAGTCCGTAGATATAGTCGCGGACTTCCTTGTTGGAGTAGTCGAGAACGTACTGCTCACGGGACATTGACATCGGTCTGCCCTTTATCTGAATTGCCCAGTCGGGGTGAGCCTTGTAAAGTTCGCTGTCGGGCGAGATCATCTCGGGTTCAAACCAAATGCCGAACTTCATTCCGAGCTTGTTTACTTCGTCAACGAGGTGCTTCAAACCGCCGTCGATCTTCTTTTCATATACGAACCAGTCGCCGAGCGAGCTGTTGTCGGAATCTCTGTGACCGAACCAGCCGTCGTCCATAACGAGCATCTCAATGCCGAGCTTCGAAGCCTGCTTTGCAATGTCGATAAGCTTTTCCGTGTTGAAGTTGAAGTAGGTAGCTTCCCAGTTGTTGATGAGTATCGGACGGCGCTTGTCCTTGTACTCGCCGCGGATAAGGTGCTGTCTGTAAAGGTCGTGGAAAGTTCTCGACATTTCGCCGATACCGTTCGATGAGTGAACCATTACAACTTCGGGCGCTGCGAATTCTTCGCCCTTTTCCAAGAGCCAGTTGAAGTCGAAGTGGTTGATGCCCATTACAAAGCGTGTGTGCTTATGCTGTGTAACTTCTGCCTGGAGGAAGAAGTTTCCGCTGTAAACGAGGTTGAAGCCGAAAGCTTCGCCGATGTCCTCGTCAGCGTTAGGCGAAACGAGTGCGCAGAACGGGTTGTTCTGGTGCGAGGATTCGCCCTTTACGGAGTCAACGCCCTGCTTGCCGTGGTGGAGATGCGAGCGCTCGATAGCTCTTTCTCTTGCCCATGAGCCGTTGAGGGTGATGAAATCATAATCGGAAGATTCAAAGTCAACGCAGGCGGAAAGAACACGTCTGATGTTGATGCTCTCGCTGCCGTTGTTCTTAAGGCGAACGCTTCTTGTGATAACGTCAAGGTCTTTGAATGCTGTGTAGATAAGAGTTGCTTCAAGTCCGCTCACCTTGTCAACGCAGGTGATCTCGAGGGTCGAAGCTTCGTTTTCGTCTGCGAAAGTTGCAGGGATAAAGCCGTCTGCTGTTTCGATCTTTGGTTTTCCGCCGTAGACCTTGTGCGAAACATAGCGAAGATCGCAGGTGGACATTCCGGCGTTGTCCATTACCATAAGGCAAGGTTCTCTGTAGTCGCCCGTGCCGTGGCAGGGATATTCAAACGGTGTTGAGTCCATTACAGTTCCTGCATCGCGCGCATTGACTTTGAGCGTCCAAGGGTTTCTGTCAAGTGCGAGCAGGTAGGAAAGGTCATCGTCCTCGACCTTTTGGCCGAAATAAACGTGAGCAAGAAGTCCGCTTTCGAGTGCCGCGAAAGCGTAGGTAGTGTTCTTTGCCTGAAGAGTGAACAGGGTCATATCCTCGGTGAAGTCCTCGTTAGAGTTTGTCTGCCATACATAGCGTGAGTAGACCTTGTTCAAAGGCTGTACTTTTATGTTTTCTGCTGCCATAAATTTTTTCCTCCGTGTTAAGATAAACGGCTTATTTGACCGGTTTCTTTCTTTTTACTGTGATAAAGTTTTTGAGTGTGCTCAAAACTGCGTCAAAATTGAATACGGCTACTGCGATGAACAGTACGATAAGCTGAACATATTCAGCCTTTGGCTCGGTAATGGCAACGATAGCCATATATCCGACAACGATCATATTAACGATCATTTTGAACCAGCTTATATCAAATTTCACATAGCTTCTCGTGTCGAAAACACGGACCATAAAGCAGGCGAAATATGCCGTCATTGTTGCGATAGCCGCTCCGTAAGCACCGAGGCGCGGTATGAGCAGGATATCGAGCACGATGTTCACAACTGCCGCAACGATGCTCGTCACCATTGAGTTCACCGACTTCTTGCGGACATTGTATATGCTAGAAAGGAACTGGCAAAGGCACTGGAATATCATTGCTATAATAAGTATCGGGGTGTAATGATAACCGAAAACGAAGTTCTTTTCGGGGTCATTGTCAACGAGGATATAGGTGAAAGGCTTTACGATCATTATAAGTCCTGCCGCCGCAATGAACAGCAGCGAGGAATAAGCACCGTAGACCTGCTTGTAGTAGCCCGAAAGGTCTCTGTCGTCCTTGTTTTCGATGGCGGACATCTGCCAGGCCTGATAGAACAGCGTCGTCACGAGCAAAAGCAGGGTCGGTATCTTGTGCGCCGCACTGTAAATTCCGTTTTCCGCACTGCTCACCATTGCAATGACGAAATATCTGTCCGAAGCGGAGGTTATCCACCATAAAATATAGGTAGGAACGAGCGGAAGCGAATATTTGACTATCTCTTTGAAAAGCGACTTGTCGAGCGACTTTATATCGAAGAATTTGTAAAGCTCCGATATAACGATAAGTCCCAAAAGCGAAAGTGCGTCCGAAATGATTATCGAGCAGACATATCCCGTAACGCCGAGGTCGAATTTCAGCAGCAGGATAAGGTTGCTCACTACTATTATTAATGTAGAAAAAATTCCGTCAACAGCAAAAAGCTTTACAAGCCCTCTCGCCCTGACAAAGCTCGCCGCAAGCTGCTTGAACGATGAGAAAAAGCAGTAAACGAACAGCAGCAGACCATACCCTCTGAACGCTTCAAGGCTGTTTATCAAAGGCGTGAACAGCAAAAGTACCGCAAGACCGCCCGCCGTCGTCGTCAGGGCAATGGTGTAGATCTTTTTGTTGTCATAAGCCTTGTCAATGCCGAAACGGATAAGCGCATCCGCCATAGAGAGCGTTACAATAGGGTAAATAACGTTCGCCGCCTGATAGAGCAGGTCAGCCGTGCCGTACTGCTCGGTCGTCATACAGCCCGTGTAAAGGCGGACGAGAATAAAGCTTAAAAGCTTTGAACCGAAAGTGCCTATTGCAAAGATGAGCGTGTTGTTCAGAAGCTTCTGATATTTATTCATAGCAGAAAAAGCTCCTTAAAGATCGATGTATTTTTTATCTGTGAGGTTAAGTATCTCGAAAGCCACCTTGACAAGAGCGATGCCGCCCATAGCAACAGCAACGAGCCAAAGACCTCTCCAGAATGTTTTTGACTGAGTAAGCTTCATAAAAATTTCCTCCTTACGTTTGTCAATACACATCTATTATAGCATATTATTCCGCAAAATAAAAGAGGTTTTTGAAAATAATTCGGAATTAGGAATGCGGAATTCGGGATTATTGGCATAATCCGAACTTGTCAGGCGTTGCGAAGCCAACTAAAGTTTACGTTCACGCTTTTTAAAGGGTGGCAGGGGTTGAGGGGACAGCGTCCCTCATCGCTCTCCGCAGAGGGCGAAATACCCTAAACTAACAGCGAAAAGCTTGCCGCAACAGCGAAATCACTAACAAATCAAAAGGCGCAATTCACATCAAAAAGGTAAAACAGAACGTGAGAAATCAGTTTCGTAAACCTAAAAAATGTGAATTGCGCCTTTCTTTATTATACGGAAAAACTATCCTTGAAGCTTATATGTGCGAACGAAGTGAACATATATAAGCTTCAACCCAATATGAACAGCTATGGGATATGAACGTGAAAACAAGCGAACGCAAGTGAGCGAAGTTTTCACACAACGGAACAACTGACAAATCACGGCTGAAAACAAGAATATCTATAAAAATATTCAACCGTTGCAGATATGACATTTTTGCGGAATAGAAAACATACATTAAAAATCGCCATAATTTTGCGGATTGCCGACGGGCGGATATGGAATCCGCCCCTACCGAAATTTGCGGTTTTACATTTATATTTCACAGCTGTTCAAGCTGTACCTACGCTCAAATGTTGTCAGCTTGAGATGAGCGGAGATGTTGTATTGGTCTGCCAAAGATAATGTTTAGCCGAATTCATACAGCGTTGCAGGTCATATATACTCACTTCGTTCGCATATATGACCTGCAAGGATAGTTTTTCTGTATATAAAGAATGGCGCAATTCACATTTTTTAGGTTTACGAAACTGATTTCTCATGTTCTGTTTTACCTTTTTGGTGTGAATTGCGCCTTTTTATTTGTTACTGATTACGCTATTGCGGCAAGCTTTTCGCTGTTAGTTTAGGGTATTTCGCTTCTGCGGAAGCGACCAAGGGCTTTGCCCTCTGGACACCCACCACCTTTGAAAAGGTGGACGAAACTTTTGCTTGGCTTCGCAGTTCTCCGCAGATGTTGGCTTTGCCAATAATTCCGCATTCCGAATTCCTAATTCCAAATTCGTCAGAAAACGTCCCTTACGATATCCTCTGCGCCCGTTACAACATCATTTACGATGTCGCCTGCATCGGTAACAATGTCTTCGATAAAGCCGTCGCCGTCAACGTCGCCCGTAATGTGGGTGGTTTCGTTGTTTTCGTTCTTGTTTTCGCTGTTGTTATTGCCGTTAGCGTTGTTGTTGGTGCTGCCGTTGTTGTTTCCATTGGCATTGCCGTTAGCGCCGCCGTTATTTCCGCCGTTCTGTGTTGTCTGCGATGAATTCGATGTTGTTGAGGACATTCCGCCGTTCGTGTTTGTATTGTTATTAGCTCTTCCGCAGCCTGTGAATGCAAGCACTGCTGTGAGTGCTGCTGCGGCTATAAGTGCCTTTTTTCTCATTTTTTCCCCTTTCCGACAAAGTTCTGCTCCTTCGCCGAGTGGATTTATGCTTATACTATATAAAGGTGCAAACCCCTTTTATGCTGAATCGTTTCAGCGCTGATTTTTCATCAGTGACTTTATTTTGTCCGAAAAAATTTATAGTATTCGGGAAAAATTTTTTTCTTTTTTATGCCGAAATCGCTCTACTGAAAGTATATTTTTGATTAAATTTTCAAATTGTAAAGTAATTTAAAACCAATTAGTGTGAAAAATGTACATTTGATGCGCTTTTGAATAGAATTATGTTGTGCAAAGTTACAAAAGTAGATTATTTTTGCAACAAAATGAGCTTTTTTTGCCACTTATTATATGACAGGTCTTTTAAAGGAAAAGATTTTGTGGTATAATGTTATTATTGATTATTCTGACCCTTTGGCAGATAAGAGGTGATAACAGCTTGAAAAACTCCGGCACTACAGATAATAAAGATATAGATTTCGACAAGTGCGTGGAAATGGCAAGAGCAGGCGACCCCGATTCTTTTGCGCAGCTCTATGCTTTGGTCTACAAGGACTTATACCGCATTGCTTTAATAAACCTGAACAATAATCAGCATGACGCTTCCGATGTGGTTAGCGACACAGTCCTGGAGGCATATTCTTCCATTAAAAAATTAAGAGATGAAAAAGCATTCAAAAGCTGGATAATTAAAATTCTCGCTGCAAAGATAAAAAGAAAGCAGAAAGAATATATACAGAAAAATAATTTCAGCAATGAGCTCGATATTCTCGACAGTGTAGAACAAGAGAAATCCGATGAGATAAACTACAGCGGATTGGAAGTTATGGAGGAGTTTGCCAAACTGGACGAGGAAGACAGACTTGTATTATCGCTCGGCGTTGTTTCGGGCTACAAAAGCGAAGAGATCGCCAAAATGCTCGGTATGTCTGCAAATACCGTTCGTTCAAAGGCGGCACGCGCTAAACTGAAACTCAAACAACTGCTGACGGAACGCTGATGGAAAGGAGGTTGGAATTATGACGTTTGAAGAAAGATTGAATGAACTTATCGATGAGGTTGAAGTTCCCGATGAACTCTCCCCCGAAAACATTGCCCTTATGCTCAAGGCTAAAACAACACAGTCAAAAATGGAAACGGAACACATAAATATAAAATCCGTTCCTTCAGTTCATGCACAGCGACTCAGAATGATAAAGATGACTGCGGCTTCCGTTGCTGCCTGCGCTGTTATCGGCACCGGACTTATTGCGTATAACAGCCATAACGAAAGCAAGATCGGCACTATCGATGAAACTATCGAATACAATGCCATTTCCCCCAATGATTATGATGACCTTTACAGCATTTATACGGGAATATATTTCTCGGCAGATCCCGAGCAGGAAGATAAAGATAATGCTCCCGAGGCTGACGATAACAATGAGAACGTTCCTGCTATCTCGGACGCTCCCGCAGAGCCAAAAGATACGCTTTCTGAACTTTCGGCTTATGATTTTCAGGGCACTGCCAAAGGCTTGGCAAATGATGCTGATATCGTAAAGACCGACGGAACCAATCTTTACTGTATAAGCGATGGAAAGCTTTATATCGTTTCGCTCGATACAATGGAGATCATAAGCGTTATCGAAAACAAGCTCAGCCCACCCGTTGAGCTTTATATCGACGGCGACAGACTTATCCTCGTTTCTAAAGAAAATGAGGAGATACAGATCGTCGAAAGTTCTTCATCATCGTCTGAAATCACCACGTCGGACAGTGTTGTTCCAGCAGCCGGCTCCGATACACTCTCTACTGACGAAAAGAACGCCGATCCCAACCGAACCGAAAGCGTGAACCGCGCAAACGTTGCAGTGGATATTTACGATCTCAAAGACAAATCGAACCCGAAGCTCACCACTTCCTATAAACAGAATGGAAAATATACGTCCTCAAAGCTCGTTGACGGAGTGCTGTACCTCGTTTCGGATTATTCCGACTACAGAACAGCTCCCCTGAGCGACGGCGCAAGCCTTGACAGCTTCGTTCCCGCATATTCGCTGAACGGAAACCGTCAGTTTGTCGCTCCCGAGGACATTATGGTCCCCGCAAATGCAAACAGCACGGATTACACGGTCGTTTCCGCGATCGGCTGTAACTCCGATACTCCCGAGGTAACGGTAAAAGCCGTCCTCGGCACAAGCAGAAACGTCTACTGCTCCGCCGATACCCTCTATACAGTAGGAGTAGGCAGAAGCAGCAGCGGCGTTGACTACAGCATCATCACAAGCTTTGACCTCTCAAAGGGCACGGGCATCACCTATAAGGCAAGCTCGTCCGTTGCAGGCAAGGTCATCAGCAAATACAGTATGAACGAATATAACGGAAACTTCCGCATTGCAACGGAAACTTCCGATGAAAACGGAACTTCAACTTCCGTATATGTACTCGACAGCGAGCTCAAAGTTATCAACAGCGCAGGCGCACTCCTCGCAGGACAGACGGTTTCCGCAGTCCGCTTTGAGGATACTTTTGCAAGCCTCTTCACAAACGATGATACCCCTGCACTCGTTCTCGACCTCGCAAGCGATCCTCCGGTTCAGTCGCAGTCGCTCGCAAACACTTCCGCGTATCTTTACGGATATTCGGATACTAAGCTTTGCGGCTTCGATAAAAAGACTGACGGAAACGGACTCACCCTCACGATGTATGACGCAGACAACGGTCTTATGCTCCACAGCATCGACTTTGCCGAGGATATCGGAGAGGTAAGTTCAAAAGCACTCACAGACAGACGCGCAGTCCTCATCGATTCGGGAATGATCGGAGTACCCGTTTACAGCTATTCCGAATTCGGCGTGAATAACCTCTACTATGTTTTCTCCTACGATGACGAAGCAGGTTTTGCGCTAAAGGGCAAGATCGAATATGTCGAGCTTGACGACAGCGCCGTTTTTGAAAGAGCCGCAGTAAATGAAGATATGCTGTATATTTTCAGCGAGAAAAAAGTTGTTTCAGTTCGCCTCAGCGACTTTAAAGTTGCAGGATCTGCAGATCTTGCCGATATAAAAGCATCAGCCGAAGGAACTGAAGCAGAATAAAAAAGATAAAAAAGAACAAAAGAAGGAAAACAAGCTGTGCTCGGCAACGGGCGCGGCTTGTTTTCTGTTTAACGAAGAATCCGAAGCACCGCGAAGCCAACTAAAGTTTACGTCCACGCTTTTCAAAGGGTGGCAGGGGTCAAGGGGGCAGAGCCCCATATGCACTAACTTAATCTTGCAATTACCCTAAAAATATGGTAAAATAA
>CALANW010000104.1 GCA_937926145.1 uncultured Ruminococcus sp.
TCAGGGCGGCTGTTATCGCAAGATTTCTGTTTTTTCCGGCTCTTGACCGTCAGACATAGATTAGCTCAAACTTGGCGATTTCCTCCGCTTGCGCCCTGCAAGCGTTCATCAGTCCCACCCATTTCATGGGGTCGGTAGCTTTGAGTGCTTCGGTAGCTCCCGCGCTCCTTGCAAGCTGCGGCATGATAAGGTCAATCCGGCTCCGGGCGGCTTCGTCAATCTCGGCGCAATGCTCATGCAGCTTCTCATTTGCGACAAGGGCGGTGTAGAGGTCGGGGCGGTACTGTTCAAGGTAGGCTTTCCGCAACCGCCCGTAATGCCCGATATACGGGCGCGGGGCGGCGGGGGTGTTGCCATTGTCAATGAGTATTCTCATGCTATGCGTTCTCCTTTCTCGGTGGAAGCAGCGGGTAATTCAAGAGCTTCCTGCTGTTCTTTCTCCCGTTCCTGTTGCTCTTTCCATTGTCTGCGCTTCTTCTCCATATAGCGGCGGTTATACTCGGCTTTCTTCGCCCTGCGTCGTTCCTGTTCCGCTAATGCTGCCTTTTCTTCCTCTGTTAGTTCAATTTCTTTGCGCGGGATTTCTACCTTGCCGATAAAGTTAAAGAAAATCTCGACTTCCTGTGTACGGCTTGCGCCTTTGCCCTCGGCTTGATGAACAAGGATTTTTTCAACAAACTCATTTATCATTGCGGGGGTGAGTTCTGAAAAATCCGTATATTTTTTGACAAGGGCAAGAAACTTCTCGGCATTGACGGTTTCCCTGCTTATGCGGTCAAGCTCCTGCTGGTCTTGTGTGATACTATCGGTCAAGCCCTCTAACTCGGCTTCAAAATCATGCAACATTTGTTCAAAGAGCTTGTCTGAAAGCCGCCCATTTACATTGTCCTCATAGAGCTTGCGAATTAAGCGGCTCAATTCGTCGGTGCGCTTTTCGCTGCGCTGTTTCCTCTGTCGGATAGCTTTAGCCGCTTTTGCCTGTCTGTCCTCGGAAGAGGAACAGACTTGCGCCATAAACTCGGCTTCGTTGTTCTGTGCATAGTCGCAAACTTCCTTTATCGCTTCAAGCAGTAATTCATTAACAACGGCAGTACGGATAAGGTGTGTGGTGCAATAATCATCAAAGTGTTGATTGCCTAAATCATAACGGGAACAGTTGTATTCGTCGCGGTCTGGACGTTTCTTTCCAGTTGGTCGCCCTGCCCAATCCCGCGCATTGCCAGCCTTGCCCCTGTGGTTATACATCTTCGCCCCGCAATCAGCACAGAACATCAAGCCTGTTAAGGGATTTGCTGTGCCTATGGTATCTGTCCTACGGATTGTCTTTCGCAAGGTCTGAACGCGCTCCCATGTTTCCTTGTCAATAATTGCTTCCTGCGTATTCTCAAAAATGACTAAATCCTCTTTTGGTGTCATTTTGGAGTGTTTGTCCTTGTAGCTCTCCTTATAAGTCCGAAAGTTTACCGTATGCCCGATATATTCCGGCTTGGATAGAATATCTGCAACTGTGCCGCCGCGCCATGTGTATGGCTCGTCGGGGTTGTAACTGGTTTTATGTTTGCCTAAACCGCGCTGTGCAAGGTAGTAGGACGGTCTTTCAACTTTTTCCGAAGCAAGAATACGAGCGATTTCATACGGGCCTTTTCCCTCTATCGCCATGCGGTAAATCCGGCGAACAACCTCGGCGGCTTCATCATCAACAATCCAATGGTTTTTGTCGTTAGGGTCTTTCTTGTACCCATAAATACCAATGGAATTAGTGTGTATGCCAGACATTCCCTTTGCCCGGAGAACGCTTTTGATTTTGCGGCTTGAGTCCCGAACATACCACTCATTCATAATGTTCAAAAAGGGTGCAAACTCGCTGCTTTCGCGCTTGTCGCTGTCAACGCCGTTTGCAATGGCAACGAAGCGAACGCCATGCTCTCTAAACATAACTTCGGTATAAAAACCCACTTGCAGATAATCTCTACCAACGCGGCTCAAATCCTTTACCAGCACATGGGAAACCTCTCCGGCTTCTATGGCTGCAATCATGCGTTTCCAATTAGGGCGGTCAAAGTTTGCGCCAGACCAGCCGTCATCAGTAAAGTGGACACAATTCGTAAATCCATGCTCCTTTGCATAATCTTCAAGCAGCTTCTTTTGATTGATTATACTGTTACTGTCACCTGTGAGGTCGTCGTCGCGGGAAAGACGCTCGTATAGTGCGGTTATCTTGCCGTTGTCCGTTTTCTTTGCTTTCATTGAAAAACTCTCCTTTCTATGGGCGATTTCTTATCCCCCTTTCACAGCATATAGCTTCTGTAAAATGCTTCGGGGGCTGTGCTTCTATCTCTTTGACCCTGATGCCCTCGGCAGAGAATGTATCTCCCTGCGTATATCCAAGATCCGTATCAGACTTATCCTTCTTTTCCCTGTCATAAGCTTTCCAGCCCAATTCAACGGGGCTTTCCGTTTTCAGCTTGTATTCGGTTCCATTGCACTCAAAAACATAATTCGTTTCCTTGTATCTGTATGGTTTGTCCAATGCCGAGAGCAGGCGGTCAATAACCAGACCGTAAATGTTTCTCTCCCTTTCGGAAAGTCCTGCTGTTCCCATAGACCTTGCTTCGGGCAGTATTGCGTGATGATCGTGACCGTCCAGCTTTGCGGTATTTACCACACGGTCGTCAAGGTTAAGCCCCTGATATATGAGCTTTTCCGCTCTCTGTGCATATTCGGGAACTGCCGAAATGCAGTCAGCCGTTCTCAAAACATTTCCTTTCATATCATCGGAAATATATGTGCAGTCGGTTCTCGGATAGGTGATAAGCTTCTTTTCGTAAAGGCTCTGTGCGGTGTCAAGAGTTTCCTTTGCCGTATATCCGTACAGATCATTTGCTTCCTGCTGTAATGACGTGAGGTTATGGAGCAGAAGTCTGTTTTTGCTTTTCTCCTCTGTGACTGCGGATATGACTTTTACTTCACTTCCGTTTGCCCATCTCATCTGTCTTTCGGCTTTCTCACGGGTATCAAAGACAGTTTCGGATAATGCTCCGTTTGGCATTTCAAGGCGATAGAAAACGCTTTTTGAAAATCTCTCTATCTCGTTGTCCCTTTCAGCGATTATGGCAAGCACGGGAGTTTTTACCCTGCCGATATGATGTGCATAATCATCAAGCACACCGTAAAGACGGGAAAGGTTCATACCGATTATCCAGTCCGATTTCTGTCTTGCAACTGCGGCATAATATTCGCCGTCATAATCGCTGTCGGGAGGGAGATTTTTAAGCTTTTCCCTTATGGCTTCATCGGTCATTGAACTGCACCACAAACGCTTGACGGGCTTTGTACAGTGATTGGCTTCATAGATATGGCGGAAAATGAGTTCACCCTCACGCCCTGCGTCCGTGGCACATATAAGCTCATCTATATCGTCACGGGTTATAAGCTCGGAGATAAGCTTCCGCAGATCTTCCGTATCTTCGCCGCAGGGAAAAATACGAAAGTCGGGGAACATAGGAAGCTCTTCAAGCTTGTATGCTTTGGAATATCCGTAATCTTCGGGGTCACCCAGACCATAAAGGTGTCCCCTTGCATTTACAACGTAATAGTTATTGCCGTAAAAGCAGTATGCCTTTCCGTTTTTGCTGTATATTTTCTCTCTTGCTCCCACAACGTGGGCAAGTATTTTGGCTGTGCTTGGCTTTTCTGCCAGAATAAGTTTGTTCATATAAAAAATCTCCTTTCTTGTTCGACATAATAAAATATATTTTTCTTGACTTGTTTGGTAGAATGTGATATAATAATATCAAGAGGTGATACAATGGAATTTTTCGATTATCTTTCCGATACATTCGGAGTAAATGAGCCTATTTTTTCTGCTGATATAAAATTTGAAGATTATTCAAAGCCGTGGATTGCAAAACAGCTTGCGGCTTTATGTGAGGACGGCAGGCTTGTCCGCTTTGAGCGGGGCATTTACTACATTCCCGTTATCACTCCTTTCGGAAAAAGCATACTCAATCCTAACAAGGTCATCGAACGCAAATACATTATGGACAACGGCGTTGCCAACGGTTTTTATTCGGGAATGACTGCCCTGAACAAGTTCGGACTTACCACTCAGATGCCAAACACCATTGAGATATGCACCAACAATGAAACCACCAAGCTTCGGAATATCAAGGTCAGCAATCAGAATGTCACTCTCCGCAGGTCAAGGGTGAAGATCACAAATGACAATCTCAACGTTATCCGTTTCCTTGACCTTATGAACACAGTACCGACGGGTTTCTTTGACAGTGAGCGGAAAGACATTTTAAAGAAGTGGATATCGGATAACAGGATCACAAAGGATTCCGTCCTTGAATACGCTCCTGCATTTCCCGATAAGGCACTTCGCAATCTCGTAGAAAGCGAGGCTATATTCTATGTTGCACAATGACCGTGAGCTGTTTGAACAGCTTATTCTCAGGACTTCCGAATCACTTGGAATAAAAGCGGAGATCATCGAAAAAGACTATTACGTTACCCTTTTTCTCAAAGAATTGGTGTCCGTATCTCCCGATATTATTTTTAAGGGCGGAACCTCGCTTTCAAAATGCTATCATCTCATCGACCGTTTTTCCGAGGACATTGACCTGAATATTGAAACGGAAACAAAGCCTTCCGAAAGCAGGCGTAAGCATCTCAAAAGCAGTATTGTAAACGTTGTTGACAAGCTTGGCTTTACACTCACCAATCCCGAAAACGTCAAAAGCCGCAGGGACTACAACAGATACATCATTGATTATCCCTCCGTTCTCGGTGCATCGTATCTTAAAGAAATGCTCATTGTTGAAACTGCCGTGTATCAGAGAGCCTACCCCACTGTATGCAAAACGGCAGGCAGTCTGATATATGATTTTCTTTCAGCAAACGGATTTGATGATTTTATCGAGCAGTATTCTCTTGAACCCTTTGAGCTTAATGTTCAATCTGCCGAGCGCACAATGATAGACAAGCTTTATGCTTTGGCTGATTATTACCTTG
>CALANW010000105.1 GCA_937926145.1 uncultured Ruminococcus sp.
AGGCACTGTCTATTGCTTTTACTTTTGCTACCATGTGGCTGTGGGCATTTTCCAAAATGATCTTGTTCTGCAATGCCGATTATGTGTAGGCATATGCATAGATAAAAAGGTTTTAATTTTATGTCATATTTTTCGTGCAAAAGCATATTGACAATATGACAACCATGCTATATAATAATATATTAAGAACTAATTGAGGGGGAACTTAATATGAGTATTAATGGCAGAATTAAAGAATTTCGTGAAAGCAGCGGATATACTCAAAAAAATATTGCTGATTTTTTAGGTGTAGATCAGAGTATGGTTTCAAAGATTGAAACGGGCGAACGCTCATTAACATCGGATATGTTGGACAGCCTTTCGGCATTGTTTGGCGTTCCTGTATCATCTTTTTCAAATAATACTATCGTTCCGTCAACTGCTCTTGCGTTCCGAGCAAGTGACCTGACACCTGAAGATTTGCAATCAATAGCTTTCATAAATAAAATTGCTTTAAATGCAAATTTTATGACTGAAAAAACAGGTGAATGATATGATTGATAGATTAGAAATATTTCAACAGGCTATTGCGGCGAGAAAAAAACTCGGCGAGAGTGATGCTTCTCCAATAGATGTTTTTGCTGTCGTTCAGAATATAGAACATCTTTCACTTGTCCTTTACCCAATGGGCGATAATATCAGCGGTATGTGCGTAAAAATCGGCAAAGATGCTATTATAGCTATAAATTCATCTATGTCAGTTGGCAGACAGAATTTTTCGATTGCTCATGAGCTGTATCATTACTACTATGACAACAATCAAAGCAGTACCATATGCAAAAAAGCCATTGGCAGCGGTAATGAAACAGAACAAAAGGCAGATCAGTTTGCTTCATTTTTTTTAATGCCGCTTGGAGAAGAAGTAATCCCCAAAGACGGCGAACCAATATCTTTTGAAAAGGTCATTCAATTGGAGCAGTATTACAGAGTCAGTCATCAGGCTATGCTCTACAGACTATTAAATGAAAAATATATAGATCAAAGACAGTTTGAGAAATACCGTCAAAATGTTACTCGAACTGCTGCTACGCTCGGCTTTGATACATCGCTGTATAAACCGTCACGTTCCGAAAAAGAACGCAGGACATACGGTTATTATATAAAACAGGCACAGGAATTACTGGATAATGGTATTATTTCGGACGGAAAGTATGACCAGCTCCTACTTGAAGCTTTCAGACCTGATCTTGTTTACGGTGATGAGATAGAAGAGGAGGACCTTAATGACTGATCCACTCTTTTTCGATAGTGACTGTATCTCAGCCTTTTTATGGGTCAACGGTCAAAATCTTCTTGTTCAGCTCTATTCCCGAAGGATCATTATTCCCAAGCAGACGTACAAAGAGCTTTCAAATCCATGTGTTTCACATCTTAAACAGCGTATAGACACATTGATAGAATCAGGAGATGCTGAGATATACGATATGGATATTGCTTCAAGTGAGTATCAGCTCTATGTTCAGATGACGACTGACCCCGAAAACGGCTATAAGATCATCGGTGACGGCGAAGCAGCTTCAATAGCTTTGGCAAAAGAAAAGGACGGTATTCTTGCAAGCAATAATTTAAGGGATATAAGCCACTATATAGACAAGTTCGGACTGAAGCATATCACAACAGGAGATATTTTAGCCGAAGCTCTCGAAAAGGGATTGATAACCGAAGATGAGGGCAACGCTATATGGGCATCTATGATGAAGAAAAGAAGAAAATTGGGAGCAGATTCATTCACCGAATTTCTCTCAAAGAAATAATAGTTACATATAAGCGGCTTAGAGCCAAGAAAAAATGAATAATTAAAACCCCTGATTACTGCACAATCAGGGGTTATTTTTATATTAAGCTATTTATATTATTTTTGAGAATATTTTTAAGTATATATAGTTATCAGAAAAAATACTCATTTTAGAAAACAGCTTCAGCTATATGGTAAAAAAATTTCTTAGTATATGATTATGTTATAGGTCGAAGAGCTGCACCCGAAGGTATAGTCATTATTAATAAGAAAGTATTGCAGTTATAATATCACTATTCAATTCATTTCGGTTTCGAGAAAATTGTGCATTCCATTGACAGTCCTTTATAAACAAATCTTGACACATAGTTTCGATCGTATTACCTTTTGAAATGCTGACAAAAACATATTCGATAAACTCATCAACGTAAGAGTGCAGATTTTCAATCAATAGGTTTAGATATGGCATTGACTTTCCATCATGAATTATTAAATTTCGGTTTCTGTATATTCTCATAATTTGCCATTTAACTCTATTAGCGTGTTTCTCCACAAAGTTATATATTTCTTTTGGATTTTTTAGTTTATCAGAATAATATATAATTCGCTCTTTCAACAGAGGGTAATTATTGCACCTTGATAAAAATGCCTCTCTTTGTCCTTGATTTGCTTTCAACAACACAAATTCACATATTTTTTGCACAACTTCATTATTCTCTTCTGTGCTTCCAATTATATTACTATATTCTTCTTCTGAATATGTTTTTATATCTAAAGCAAGTTGCTCAAACAGTGAATATATATACCTGCGTTTAAGAATAGGCACAAGATATAAACAAATTTGTTCAATTCTTTCTTTTTGATTCTCATTGCTAATATTTAAAACAGATTCAAAAATTGCCCAAAAATCTAATAACTGGTTTTCTTTTGATATACTATCCAACGAGTGAGAGTGGAATTGTATCGCCTTTATTAGTGTGAATGTCAAATCATATTTATCTTTTTTAAATGCAGTTTGAAAAGCCTTTTCAGATATTTCTATGCTATCCTTTATTTTTTTATTTGACGGCATTTTTTGGTGAGATAAAGCACTTTTTGGTGCTGGTACCCTGAAAAATGTATTTTCATCATATACTCCACAATTTAATGTGTTGACGTTATAACGATACTCATGATTATATAGTCTGTAAATAGAAATATCAAAGGAAAGATTACTTCTAGCTACCTCAGCGGCGGAATAAAAATCATAAGCGTCTATATCAACAATAATAAATGACTGATTCTTCTTAATGTTTATAAATTGACTTTCTTTATGCGTACCTGTTTTTAATTCAAGAGAATCATGAAGTTCACCATTATGTGAAAAACACATATATTTATAGATTTTACTTTTATCTACAATAAAAACGACGTTAAATTCCTT
>CALANW010000106.1 GCA_937926145.1 uncultured Ruminococcus sp.
ACTTATTTTACGCTAAAACAAGCGAAACGAAGTGGAGCACGGCGTGAACCTGCCGCGAGGCATCCCCGCTTAATTATTTGTGAGCTTGAAACCTGCGTCTACAAGCGCATTCTTTATCTCGTTGATGTGGTCGAAGTTTCTTGTTTCAAGAAGAATTCTCAAATAGCAGCCGTTGATGTCCGAACCCTCGCTTGCACGTTCGTGGTGGATAGAAATAACATTGCCGCCCTTTTCTGCGATGATGTCGGAAACACCCTTGAGCTGACCCGGCTTGTCGATAAGCTCGATGCAGAACTGTGCGGTTCTGCCCGATGTGAGAAGACCTCTCTTTATTACCTTTGAAAGGATAGTTACATCGATGTTGCCGCCCGAAACGAGGCAGACAACGTTCTTGCCCTTGATGTCGGGGATCTTGTCGAACATTACTGCTGCAACAGGAACTGCACCTGCACCCTCGGCAATGAGCTTCTGCTGCTCGATGAGTGCGAGGATAGCCGCTGCGATCTCGTCATCGTTTACGGTAACTACCTTGTCGACATACTTGCTGACATAGCTGAATGTGTTTTCGCCGGGCTCTTTTACCTTGATGCCGTCTGCGATAGTGGAAACGCTGTCAAGGCACTCTATCTTGCCGTGCTCGAGCGACTGGAACATACTTGGTGCGCCCGTTGCCTGAACGCCGTATACCTTGATCTCTGGACGCAGGCTCTTCAATGTGAATGCAACGCCCGAGATAAGTCCGCCGCCGCCGATAGGAACGACAACTGCATCGATATCGTTGAGCTGTTCAAGAAGTTCAAGTGCGATAGTACCCTGACCTGCGATAACATAATCGTCATCGAACGGGTGAATGAATGTATAACCCTTTTCGTCACGGAGGCTGATAGCCTTTGCGTAAGCGTCGTCATAAACGCCCTCTACAAGGCAGACCTCTGCGCCGTAGGAACGTGTAGCTTCGATCTTTGAGATAGGTGCGGAGTCGGGCAGGCAGATTATCGACTTGATGCCGTTCTTTGCAGCTGCGAGAGCAACGCCCTGAGCGTGGTTTCCTGCGCTGCAGGCGATAACGCCCTTTGCCTTTTCCTCATCGGAAAGCTGTGAAATTTTGTAGTAAGCACCTCTTACCTTAAATGAACCCGTAACCTGTAAGTTCTCGGTCTTGAGGTAAACATTGCAGCCGGGTTTGATCTTAGGCGCATAAATAAGGTCAGTCTTGCGGACTACTTCTCTGAGTTTGTGTGAAGCTTTGTAAACACTGTCAAGCGTAAGCATATTATATCTCTCCTTAAAATGTTGTATAAATAGTATAAAAAAAGCTCCCACCCCATCAAGAGGTGAAAGCATAAGCCGACACGGTACCACTCTTGTTGCCGCAGAAACTGCAGCCACTCTTATCTCTGTAACGGGAGAACCCGTCAGAACCTTGGCGAAACGCTTCAACCCTGCCGCTCGGAGGTGATATGGATACGGTCTTTTTCAAGCGGCTTTCACCAAAATGCCGCCTCTCTGAATGAAACCGAGCCGTTCCCGTCCCCGTCAACGCATTTTCCATTTATCTAACAATTTTATTATAAACCCGCTTTATTTATTTGTCAAGAATAATTTATTAATTTTAATTGACCTTTTGAGAAAAAAGTTTGACTGCAAGACTTTCCCCTTTATACTATTTAAATATATTTTTCGCAAATGAAAACGATTTTATTATACTAAATTACATATTTAACGTTTTTGAAGCTGAAGAAGCGCTAAATTTGTTGAAACATCACATATTTTTGAACTTGGCGTAAAATATTTGATTTACCTGTTGAAAAAATTTTTCGGCTGTGCTATAATTAAGAATAATGTGACCGAGAAAAGACGGTCTATATGGATATGGAAAGGATGAAAAAGTTTGAAAGAACTTATTCTTGTAACATCACCACCGGCTTGCGGAAAGACCTATATCTCTAAAGAACTTGCAAAGAACCTCAAAAATGTGGTTTACCTCGATAAGGATACTCTGATCGTACTTTCAAAGCAGATCTTCGTTGTAGCAAATCAGGAATACAACAGAAGCTCCGACTTCTTTGAGAAGTATATCCGTGATTATGAGTATTATGCAGTTCTCGACCTCGCATTTGAGGCTCTCGACTATGCAAACATCGTTCTTATCAATGCTCCGTTCACAAGAGAGATCCGCGACCAGAAATATATCGACGACCTCAAGGCTCGCCTTGCGGAAAAGGGCGCAGTGCTTAAAGTTATCTGGGTAGAAACAGACCCCGAGGTCTGCCACCAGCGTATGATCGACAGAGGAAGCGACCGTGATACATGGAAGCTTGAACACTGGGACGAATATATTGCAGGCGTAAACTTCGAGATCCCCGAAACTATCGGCGCAGCAAACGACGGCACACTCCTCATCTTCAAGAATTCCTCCAAGGAAGAATTCGATCAGTCGATGAAAGAGATCACCGCTGAACTTCTCAAGTAAAAACAAGACCGCATCTGAGATTTCAGGTGCGGTTTTTATATGCAAAACAACGAGTCAAGCAGAACTTATACTTTCTGCTTGACTCGTTTAATTTATAAATTTATCTCCGTGGATACGCACTTCTTGCCCGTAAGCTTGCAGCTGAATTCATCGGGCTGAGATGTTCCAGCGTAAAGTGTGAAATGCGAGCCGAAGACTTTTCTTTCACCGCTTTCGCTCACCGTAGTGAAAGCTTTTTCGGGAACGGCTATCTCAAATGTTCTGCTCTCCCCTTTTCCGAGGTGAACACGCTCAAAGCCGCAGAGCGAGTGGTTCGGTACTGCATTTTCGTCATAAGCCTTGATGTAGAGCTGGATAACGTCATCGCACTCCGAGCCGTTGTTTTCGGCGGTGACGAACGCTGTTCCGTTTTTGTATTCAAGCTTCGTGCAGACGATATTTCCGTAAGAAAGTCCGTAGCCGAACGGGTAGAGGACATTGTTTTCGGCGTAGCGGTAAGTCCTGTTTTTCATCGAGTAGTCGCAGAAATCGGGAAGCTTTTCTGCGCTTTCATAGAATGTGACGGGAAGCTTTCCAGAGGGCGATATCTCGCCGAAGATAAGCTTCCTCAGAGCCGTGCCGCCCTCCGAGCCGCTGTACCACGCCTGAATTACCGCATCGGGGTCAAAGCCGAGGTTTATCGCGCTGCCCGAAGCGCAGACCGCAATGACGGGTTTGCCCGTTGCCATAATTTTTTCTGCCAAGATGCGCTGGCTTTCGGGGAGGAAAAGATCCTTTTTATCGCCCGAGGAAAACTCGTTGCCTGCATCGCCCTCCTCGCCCTCGATAAAGGGGTCAAGTCCAAGGCAAAGCACAACAACGTCTGCGCACTCTGCCGCTGCGACCGCTTCGGCAAGCTTATCATTCGCCTGCACAAGGTTGGAAGTTCTGTCTTTGTAGAGGTGACAGCCCTCGGCATAGAGAACTCTGCCGCCGAAGTCCATACCATCGAGGAAAGTCACATATTTATCGGCTGTGCCGTTGTAGTTTCCCTCGAGGGCGGCTTTGTTGACGGCGTTAGGACCTATAACTGCGATAGTTTTCACCTTGTTTTTATCGAGCGGAAGAAGTCCGTTGTTTTTGAGGAGAACCATTGATTTTTCGGCACATTCGAGGACGTATTCCTTATGCTCCGCACAGCTCACGGTTTCAAACGGGATATCGTCATACTCGGTCTTTTCGTCGAACATTCCGAGCCTTACTCTTGTTCGCATAAGATGCACACACGCTTTGCGGATATCTTCTTTCGTGATAAGACCCTCATCGAGAGCCGCCAAAAGGTTTGCGTAGGTGCAGCCGCAGTTGAGGTCGCAGCCGTTTTTTATTGCGAGAGCCGCCGATTCAACGGCGTTTCGTGTAACTTTGTGGTTTTCGTGGAAATCTCTTATCGCCCAGCAGTCGGAAACGAAATAGCCGTCAAAACCCCATTCCGCAAGCTTTTTCTGTAATGTTGGACTTGCGCAGGAGGGTTCGCCGTTCACACGGTTGTATGCGCCCATAACGCCCTCAGCCTTTGCGTCCTTTACGAGCGCTTCAAACGCAGGAAGATAGGTTTCCTCAAGGTCTTTCGGCGAAGCCTTTGCATCAAATTCGTGGCGAAGATTTTCAGGGCCGCTGTGAACAGCGAAATGCTTCGCGCAGGCTGCAGCTTTAAGACGTTTTCCGCTGCCCTGCAAGCCGCTGATGTATGATTTTCCAAGCTCCGCGGTGAGGAACGGGTCTTCGCCGTAGGTTTCCTGTCCTCTGCCCCACCTCGGGTCACGGAAGATATTGATATTCGGCGACCAAAGCGTCAGACCCTTGTAAATATCGGTGTCGCCGTGCTTTTGATAGGCGTTGTACTTTGCTCTTGCCTCGGTCGCTGTTATCTCGGCAACTTTTTTCACGAGCGGACGGTCGAACATTGCGGCGAGCGCTATCGCCTGCGGAAAAACGGAGGCTGTTCCCGAGCGCGCAAGTCCGTGCAGACCCTCGTTCCACCAGTTATAGGACGGTATGCCGAGCTTTTTTACGGACGGCGCATCGTAGCGGAGCTGAGAAGCCTGCTCCTCGGTCGTCATTTCATCGGTTATTGCCGCTGCTATCTCCTCATCGGAACAGCCGCTCATTTTCTTTGCTATTTCTTTTGCGGTCATATAAATTCTCCTTTGGTAAATAATGATGTTTTCCAAAATAAATTGACTTTTTTTGTGCTGAATGATATAATAAAAGTATAAATTACAAGGCGGTGCTGAACTCTTATGAAAAACCCGAACAGATTGAAGCTTTCCAATATCATCGGACATATAAAAACCGTTACAAGACACCGTGCGCTCGTTTGCAAACACTGTTTCAAGGCAGGGATTTATCTTCAGGGACTTACGCACGACCTTTCAAAATTTTCGCCCGAGGAATTCTGGATAAGCTGCCGAATGTACCAAGGCACACGCAGTCCGAACGAAGCCGAGCGCGAGCTGAAAGGCTACAGCAGTGCGTGGATCCACCACAAGGGCGTGAACAAGCACCATTTTGAGCATTGGACGGACTACAACCCCGTTACCAAAAAGGTCGAACCCGTAAAAATGCCTATCGAATATGTTATCGAGATGTTCTGCGATCGTGTGGCTGCGAGCAAGGTATATATGGGCAAAAACTACAATGACAGCTGCCCTCTTGAATATTTTGAACATGCAAAGGGCAGAAGAATTATCCACCCCGAAACATCCGACCTGCTCGAAAAGCTTCTTATAATGCTTGCCGAGAAAGGCGAGGACTACACTTTCGCATATATTCGCCGTCACATGAAGAATTTAAAGCGTTTATACAGAAAAAAGAAATAATACTCAAAGTCAGACTTGAAAAACAGTCTGACTTTTTTATTTTTCGGCAAGGACTCCGTTATATTCGCTCTCGGTGATGCTGCCTGCGGAGAGCATTGCTTTTAGGACTTCCTCTCCGCGCTTTTCGACCTCATCGGGGGCAAAGCGCACTGAGTATTTTGACGGAGCGTTCGGTATTCCTGCAAGCTCCGCACACTCAAAGCGTGTAAGCTCAGACGGCTTTTTTTCGAAAAGTCCCTCGGCGGCTGCGCCTATGCCGTGATAGCCGTCGCCGAAGTAGATACTGTTGACGTAGAGTTCGAGGATTTCGCTCTTGGAGAACTCACGCTCCAAAGAGAACGCCGCGAAGATCTCAGCCGCCTTTCGGTCAACGGTCTTTTCCTGCGTGAAAAGCTCGTTCTTCGCAAGCTGCTGGGTTATCGTACTGCCGCCTTGGACGGGCGCACCTGCTTTCACGTCGGCAATGAGCGCGCGAAGCATCGAAGTGACCTTTATTCCGTTGTGCTTATAGAAATCTCTGTCCTCTATTGCGACCACGGCTTTAAGGTAGAAGTCGGGCAGTTCCTCTGTCGGGGTGAAGAGTGGTTCGCTGCGTATCTCGCCTGCGACTGCGGAAAGCGATTTATATTCGGTTCGGGTCTTATAAAGCATAAAGCCGCGCACGCCGACAATACCCAGCAATATGAGCATTATCACTGCGGCGAGAATTATCAGATTCATCAAAATATTGAGCAATCGTTTAAACATAGCCTGTCCTTTCATTATGTCACGAATATTTGCTTTAACTAAATTTAACACAAAAACCTGCAAATTACAATAGGTTTTGCGGTTAAAATTCAGTTACAATTTTATGTGCGGAAATTCACAAAAAACAGATTGACATTTCTTCGCCAATCTGTTAGAATATCCTCAAATATTGAAGATATTTACATAGCGAAAACGCTTTATTTTATTTCAACGGAGGTTACAACCTATGGGTATGACTTGGACACTTGACTGGGCGGATTACACCAAGACCGCGCGGCAGATGGTCGCAGAGGGCTGCGTTCTGCTCAAAAACGATAACAACGCACTTCCTCTCGAATGCGGCTGCAGGGTCTCGGTTTTCGGACGCATACAGTCACACTATTATAAAAGCGGCACGGGTTCGGGCGGCATGGTGAACGTTTCGCGCGTTGTCGGTATCCTTGACGGACTTCGTGAGGACAAGGACGTTTCCGTGAACGAGGAACTCGCTTCGGTTTATGCCGAATGGGAAAAGGAAAATCCTTATGATAACGGCATCGGCTGGGGCGCAGAGCCTTGGTCGCAGAAGGAAATGCCGCTCGATGATGAGACCGCTTCGGCGGCTGCGGCTGTTTCGGACGCTGCTGTTGTTATCATCGGCAGAACTGCGGGCGAGGATATGGACAGCAGGAACGAAGAGGGCGGCTATCTCCTCACGGCGCTTGAAAAACAGATGCTTGAAAAGGTGCGCAAGGCATTCAAACGAATGATAGTTGTTCTCAATGTCGGCTCGATAATCGATATGAGCTTCGTTGACGAGTTCTCCCCCGATGCTGTTCTGTACGCTTGGCAGGGTGGTATGGTCGGCGGAAGCGGCACGGTTGATATCCTCACGGGCAAGGTTTCCCCCTCGGGCAAGCTGACCGACACTATTGCATACAATTTGAGCGATTACCCCTCGCACGAGAATTTCGGCGATGATGAACGCAACTTCTACAAGGAAGATATTTATGTCGGCTACCGCTACTTTGAAACTTTCGCGCCCGAAAAGGTAAGATACCCGTTCGGCTTCGGACTTTCCTACACAAGTTTTGACGTTGAAACTGTCGGAGCTGATGCAGGCAAGGACAAGATCCGTTTCCGCATAATCGTCAGAAACACGGGCAAGGTCAGCGGCAAGGAAGTTGTTCAGGTCTACGCCGAAGCACCTCAGGGCAAGCTCGGCAAACCGCTGCGCTCGCTCATCTCGTTCCGAAAGACCGATCTTCTTGAACCGGGCGAGGAGCAGGAACTTCTGCTCGAGATCGACTATTCCTACCTCGCATCTTACGATGATTCGGGCGTAACGGGCAACAAGTCCTGCTACGTTCTCGAAGAGGGACTTTACAATATTTATGTCGGCACGGACGTTAGAAGTGCCGAAAAGAAGCTTGATTTCAGCTTTGCAAAGACTATCGTTACCGAACGTCTTGAAGAAGCGCTCGCGCCCGTTGAGCCTTTCGAGCGTTTGAAGCCTGCCGTTTCCGCAGACGGAAAGGTGACGAAAACATACGAGGCTGTTCCGCTCAAAACCGTTGACGAAGAACAGCGCAGGCTTGCCGATCTTCCGAAAGAAATTCCCTACACGGGATTCAAGAACGTTGACCTGCTCTCTGTTTTCTGGAACGTTACGCCTATGGACGATTACATCGCTCAGCTGAGTGATGAAGACCTCGCCTGCATTGTCCGCGGCGAGGGTATGGGCAGTCCGAAAGTTACCCCGGGCACGGCGGCTGCATTCGGCGGCATAAGCGACAGCCTGCGCAAAACGGGACTTCCTATCGGCTGCTGCGATGACGGACCTTCGGGTATGCGTCTTGACAGCGGCGCAAAGGCTTTCAGCCTGCCGAACGGAACGATGATAGCCTGCACATTCAACCCCGATCTTATCGAGCTGCTGTTCGTTTATGTTTCAATGGAACTCATTTACAACAAGGTAGAATGTCTGCTCGGACCGGGAATGAACATTCACCGCTACCCTCTCAACGGACGAAACTTTGAATATTTCTCCGAAGACCCATACCTCACGGGCATCATCGCAAGTGCGGAGCTTCGCGGACTTCACAATATGAACGTCACGGGCACGATAAAGCACTTCTGCGGAAACAATCAGGAACACCGCCGTCACTTTATCGACACTGTTGCATCGGAAAGAGCGCTCCGTGAAATTTACCTGCGCGGCTTTGAAATGGCTGTCAAGAACGGCAAGGCTACTTCGATAATGACGACCTACGGAGCGGTCAACGGACTCTGGACAGCGGGAAACTATGACCTTACAACGACCATTCTCCGCAAGGAATGGGGATTTGATGGCATTGTTATGACCGACTGGTTCGCTTCGATAAACGAGCGTGGAAAGCCGCAGGATACGACCAACCTCGCCGCAATGATTCGCGCACAGAACGATCTTTATATGGTCGTCCCCGATGCGACATACAACTCAACGGGCGATAATCTCCTTGAAGCTCTCGCCGACGGCAGACTCACAAGGGGCGAACTCCAGCGCTCGGCTGCGAATATCACACGCTTCCTCATCAATTCCGCTGCGCACGACCGTGACCTCAATATTCCCGATACCGTCAAGATCATAAACCGTCCGCAGGAGGACCTTGATGTTGTTATCGGTGACGATGTTCCGTTCCTCAAAATCAAAAACGAGATAGAGATAGACCTCACCGAAAAGGAATCGAACGGCGGAACAAGCTATATTTATCAGCTTGAATTTGCAAAAGCAGGCGAATATGTCGTTTCCTTAACGGGCAGCTCGGAACTCAGCGAGCTTGCGCAGATACCGTGTACACTTTATATCGGCGGACTTCCGATGGGCGTGTTTGTTTTCAACGGCACTAACGGAAAGGAAGTCACTGTTGACAGACCTATAAAGGTTTACGGCACAACGGCTGTTATGCGCCTTTACGTCAGCCACAACGGCTTGAAGCTCAAAAATATGCGTATGAAATATGACAAGCCGTTCGACAAGAGTTTCATTGATGAGCTTTCGGACTGACGCATAAGTTTTACTAAGCTGAATTTTTGAAATATCAAACAAATTTCCTTGCGTATTTTGCAGGGGAATTTGTTTTTTCTGAAAAAAATCCAAAAAAATTTGAAAAATCCCTTTTCATTTCCTGCAAAATGTGTTATAATGATAAAGTCGGCTGCTTTTGCGGCAGAATATTTTGTTCAGGGCAAAATGTTAAGGTCACCTCTAAAAACCATAGTGCCTCAGATGCACAGTCAGATTTTTCGTCAGATTGTATAGAAATTTCGCAGGCATACTGTCGTATGT
>CALANW010000107.1 GCA_937926145.1 uncultured Ruminococcus sp.
TCGGAGATGTGTATAAGAGACAGTTTGTCAAGAGGTGAAAATTCTTAATAATTTTTAAACAATTGTTAAAGTTATTGAAAAGATAAATAAAATGTTATATAATAATCACAGTATATTTTGTTAATATTCACACAAAGGAGCAGAGAACGAAAATGCAGATACGAAAAGAAAAGAAACACGCAAAATTCCGATTTTCATTTATTCTGCTTTTTATATTTGCAAGCTTCGCTGCTTGTTTTGCATTGTATATGAAAAGTGACGATGCGATTCCTGTTTCGAGCAGCAATACAGAAGAAACTTCCGATATTAACAGTGATGAACTTTATGAAGAAAAAACAAGTGTTGTAAACCCTGTTCCCAAAAGCGAACGTGCGCAGGACGGTTATTTTGACAGCGCTTTGATCCTTGCCCCCGAACAGATGAGAGGTTTGTCCGACTATGGAGCAGTTCCGCGTGATAACCTTTTCACCGGAGATTTTACGCCGTCGGATATTATGACGAGTTCGGCAGTTTCTTTCATTGCAGGCAAATATTACGGCTCGATTTACATATTTTTCGGTGCCGATTCAGCCGCATCGCAAGGTTTTGACGGTTTGACGCAGCTTATTACAGATATAAACGAAAAAAGCGACAATGTGAAGATATATCTTGTTTCAGCCATACCCTTAAAGTCGGATAATGAAACCGAAACTCTCACAAATGCTCATATTGAAAGTTTTAATTCACTTTTACTGAAATTTGCGGACGAGAATAGTGTAAATTATCTCGATCTCAATACATTTCTTGTAGGCAATGACGGAAAACTGCCAAATAATAAGGCAGAAGCTGTCGGTGACAGGCTCAAAAAAGATACTTACCTCGAAATAGCTGATTTTCTGCTAACGCATATTGCTTGAATGTGAAATTTATAGAAAAATTTTCATTTCGCACTTTACATATTGGAGAAAATGTAGTAAAATAGAATAGATAGATTATGCAAAGGAGTAAATTTAATATGTCTGATGTACCTAAATATAAAAGAGTTCTTCTGAAGCTCAGCGGTGAAGCACTCGCAGGTGATAAAAAAACAGGACTTGACTATTCTGTCATCACACCAATTTGTGAAAGCATCAAAAAGTGCGCTGACATCGGAGTTGAAATGGGTATCGTTGTCGGAGGCGGAAACTTCTGGAGAGGCCGTTCAAGCGGTGCTATGGACAGAACAAGAGCTGACCATATCGGTATGCTCGCAACAACGATGAATGCACTTGCAGTTGCAGATGTTCTCGAATCGCTCGGAGTAGATGTTCGTGTACAGACCGCTATTGCAATGCATCAGGTAGCAGAGCCTTATGTTCGCAACAAGGCTGTTCGTCACCTTGAAAAGGGAAGAGTCGTTATCTTCGGCTGCGGCACGGGCAACCCGTTCTTCTCGACGGATACAGCTTCAACACTTCGTGCAGCTGAAATAAACGCTGACATTGTTCTCAAAGCAACAATGGTTGACGGCGTTTATGACAAAGACCCGAACAAATATCCTGATGCTGTAAAGTACGATGAGCTCAGCTTCAACGATATTCTTGTAAAAAACCTTGCTGTAATGGACAGCACAGCTGCTTCGATGTGCAAGGACAACAATCTGCCTATAATCGTATTTGACCTCAGCAGACCTGATAACATTTATGATGCCTGCATCGGCAAGAAGATCGGTACTATTGTTATCGACAGAACAAAAAATCAATAATTCGGCAAAAGCCGCATAAAGGAGTATATTATGAACGAACACGTTACAAAAGCACAGGAAAAAATGGAAAAATGCCTCAGCAGTCTTGAACACGAGCTTTCTACTGTAAGAGCAGGAAGAGCTAACCCTGCTGTACTCGACAAGGTGCTCGTTGACTACTACGGCACACCTACACCTATCCAGCAGATGGCCGCTGTTTCCGTTGCGGAAGCAAGAATCCTTGTTATCCAGCCATGGGATAAGACACAGCTCAAGGCTATCGAAAAGGCTATCCTCAATTCCGATATCGGTATCAATCCTACAAATGACGGCAACGTTCTCCGCCTTGCATTTCCTCAGCCTACAGAAGAGCGCCGTAAGGAACTTGTTAAGCAGGTAAAGAAGTTCGGCGAAGAAGCTAAGGTAACTGTAAGAAACGTTAGAAGAGATACTCTTGACAAGCTCAAGACACTCAAAAAGAACAATGAGATCACAGAAGACGATATGAAGGACATCGAAAAGGATGTTCAGAAGGTAACTGACACATTCTGCGATAAGGTCGATTCCGTTATTTCCGTTAAGGAAAAAGAGATCATGTCTATCTGATGAAAACGGCAAATGTACTTCCGAAGCATATCGGATTTATTATGGACGGCAACGGACGTTGGGCGCAGAAAAGGGGACTTCCCCGAACAGCAGGTCATGCGGAGGGTGCGCAGACGTTCCGTCGCATCGCCCGATACTGCAAGACGCTCGGGATAAAGTATATCACTTTCTATGCGTTTTCGACCGAAAACTGGAAACGTCCGAAACAGGAAGTCGATATGATAATGAAGCTATTTATGCAGTATCTTGACGAAGCAAAAGATTTCGCAAAAGATAAAACAAGGCTTATTTTTCTCGGTGATAAGTCCAGATTTGAACCAAAGATGAGGGACAAAATGATCGAGCTTGAAAAGGCTTCGGAAAATTTTGATGAGATGACACTCGCCATAGCTGTAAATTACGGCGGCAGAGATGATATCGTCCATTCTGTCAAAGCTGCTGCGGAGATGCTTCAAAACGGGGATATAAAAATTTCCGATATTGATGAAAGTATGATAACGAGCCTGCTTTACACGGGGACAATGCCGGACGTTGACCTTGTTATCCGTCCGAGCGGCGAACAGCGCATTTCAAACTTTCTTATATGGCAGTCTGCGTATGCGGAGTTTTATTTCACAGATGTGCTTTGGCCTGATTTTTCGCCGAAAGACCTTGATAAAGCACTTGAAGATTATGCATCGAGATGTCGGCGTTTTGGCGGAGTATAAAATTGACAGAATATGAATATTCTTGCACATAACTGTTCTATAATAATATGAGGATGTTATTTGCATCTTATATTGTTATGCCCATATCATTCGGAACAGATTAATGGTGCTTATTTTGGAGTTTAAATTATGCTTACAAGAATTTTGACAGCTATTGTCGGGATCACTATTGGAGTAATAGTAGTTCTTTTGGCTGATACAATCGTTTTTGAGATATCGATCGCGGTTTTGTCATTCCTTATTGTTTATGAACTGCTTTCCAATTGCAAATGCCTGCAATACAAAGTCCACAGTGCAGTTTGTCTTGCTTATGCGGCGGCACTGCCGTTTTTGACAAACTTTTGCAGCATCAATGTGATCTATATCGTTGCGGCTGTTTGTACATTGGTCATGTTGGTCGGATTTATCGCATATCATAAAACGTTAAGCTTTGATAAGCTTTGTTTTATGATAGCTTCAACGGTGCTTAGCTCTGCGGCGATGAGCTGTCTTGTTATCCTCAACAGAATGGACAAAACGCACGGTGCATTTTATGTTGTGCTTTGCCTTGCAGCTGCTTGGCTCAGTGACGGAGCTGCATATTTTGTGGGAACATTCTTCGGAAAGCATAAGCTTTGCCCTGAGATATCGCCTAAGAAGACCATTGAGGGCGCAGTTGGCGGCGTTGTCGGAAACATAATCATACTTTATATTTTCGTTATCGTTTATACAGCGGTAATGCATTCAAAGGGTTATGAATTCTCCACGAACTACGTTTGGACGGGTATCGTCGGACTGATAACAAGCCTTTTGAGTATGGTCGGCGATCTTTCGGCTTCGCTTATAAAACGTCAGAACAATATAAAGGATTTCGGCAAAATAATGCCGGGTCACGGCGGAGTGCTTGACCGTTTCGACAGTGTTCTTGTCGTTGCGCCGTTTATGGCACTTGCTTTTAAATATTTTGCAATTTTCAATTAATGTTTAGGGTATGCAAAACAAGCATACCCTAAAATTGGTTTTTGGGAGTGAGCTTTTTTATAAATGGAAACAATATCTCTTATCGGTTCGACGGGTTCTATAGGCGAGCAGACGCTTGATGTTTGCCGAAAGCATAATATCAAAGTCAAGGCTCTTGCCGCAGGCAGCAGCGTAAAACGTCTTGCGGAGCAGACGCATGAATTCAAACCCGAATATATCTGCATTTTTGATGAAAGCAAATATTCCGAATTGAAAACACTTACCGCTGATATTGATGTTGAAATAGGCTGCGGTATGGACGGACTTTGTCAGGCTGCTGTTATCGAAGCTGACAAATTCGTCAATTCAGTTGTCGGAATGGTCGGACTTTTGCCAACGCTCAAGGCTATCGAAGCAGGCAGAGATATTGCTCTTGCGAATAAAGAAACTCTCGTTGCAGGCGGCGAACTTGTAATGAAAGCAGCTGTCGAAAAGGGCGTAAAAATATATCCTATCGACAGCGAACATTCGGCTATTTTCCAGTGCCTACAAGGCAATGACCGTAAGGAACTTCGTAAAATTATCCTCACAGCTTCGGGAGGTCCTTTCTTCGGCAGAACAAAAGATGAACTGAAAGATGTTACCCCTGCCGATGCGCTCAAGCACCCTAACTGGAGTATGGGAAACAAAATAACTATCGATTCCGCAACTCTTATGAACAAAGGTCTTGAATTTATCGAAGCAAAATGGCTTTTCGGAGTTGCTCCCGAGCAGATAGAAATTGTCGTGAACCGAGAGAGTATTTTACATTCGGCTGTCGAATATAACGACTACTCCGTTATCGGACAGCTCGGAAGTCCCGATATGAAAATACCTATCCAGTATGCCCTTTTATATCCAAACAGAGTAGAATGTGATGTAAAGCCTTTATCCCTTACAGACTGCGGAACGCTTACATTTTTCAAACCTGACTATAAAACGTTCGACTGCCTTTCTGCTGCGATAAAAGCCATAAAACTTGGTGGTGCATATCCTTGTATCGTGAACAGTGTAAACGAAGAAGCGGTTCGTCTGTTCTTGAACGAAAGAATTTCTTTTCTTAGAATAGGTGAACTTGC
Organism: uncultured Ruminococcus sp.; assembly: GCA_937926145.1. Classification (GTDB taxonomy): domain Bacteria; phylum Bacillota; class Clostridia; order Oscillospirales; family Ruminococcaceae; genus UMGS363. The sequence goes on from CALANW010000107.1 coordinate 5,073, forward strand.
AATGGAAGCGCTCGAAGAATTTGAGTTTGCAGATATTACTTCATACGATGATGTAGCTGCCGCAGATGCTGCTGCAAGAGAATTCGTTTATAGGAGAGTACAGCATTAATGAAAACATTTTTATCGATCATCATCGGCATTTTCATCTTTGGTATCATTGTTATCGTGCATGAATTCGGTCACTATATCACTGCAAAGCTATGCAAGGTCAGAGTGACGGAATTTGCAATAGGAATGGGTCCTGTCATATATCAGAAAAAGGGCAAAGAAACTACTTTTTCGCTAAGGCTTCTTCCGCTTGGCGGCTTTTGCTCTATGGGAGAAGATGAAGATTCGGACGACCCGAACTCTTTCAGAAAAAAGCCTGTCCCAGCAAAAATGGCTGTTATTCTTGCAGGTGCATTTATGAACCTTGTGCTGGGTTTTGTTATTTCTGTTGTTGCAATGCTTGTGAGCGGCGTTGGTATTTCTTCAAGAATAGTTTATTTTGATGAAGATGCTGTAAGTCCGAGCTATGGTTTGCAGTTAGGTGATACTATTGAGAAGATAAACGGAACAAAGATCTTTACCGCCCGTGACATCACTTATCTTTTAAGTACAGACGATGACGGAATTGTTGATTTTACTGTTAAGCGCAACGGTGAAACAGTAGAACTTAACGGTGTTCAGTTCCCGATGATAACAGATGAAACAACGGGAAAATCCACGCTTAAATATGATTTCAAAGTGCTTGCCGAAAATATAACGATAAAAAATATCATTCCATATTCATTCAATAATGCTGTTTACTGCGGAAGAATCGTTCTGATGTCGCTCCGTGATCTTGTTACGGGAAAATATGGTCTGAACGACCTGCAAGGTCCTGTAGGTATCGTCACGACTATCGGTTCATCTGTCACGGAGGCAGGACTTGACTGGAATTTTCTGCTTCAGCTTGCGGCGCTTATTACGATAAATATCGGAATTTTCAATCTTCTTCCTATACCTGCACTCGACGGCGGAAGATTTGTATTTCTTGTTATCGAAGCTATCCGCAGAAAGCCGATGAAAGCCGAAACCGAGGGAATGATTCATTTTGTCGGACTTGCGCTTCTTATGCTGCTGATGATAGCCGTAACATTCAATGATGTAAAAAATATTTTCGTAAACCGCTGAAAACGGAGGAGCTTATGCGTAAAGTCAAACCCGTAAAATTAAAAGATCTGACCTTTGACGGAAAGAAAATCTACGTTCAGTCGATGCTGAATACTCCGTCTTATGATATAGGAGCAAGTGTTCGTCAGGCGAAACGCCTTGAAGAAGCAGGCTGCGACATAATCAGAGCCGCAATTCCCGATGAAAAAGCTCTTGAACTTATCCCTGCGATAAAAAAAGAGATTTCCGTGCCACTCGTTGCAGATATTCATTTTGATTACCGTCTTGCATTGAAAAGCGCTGAACTTGGCATTGATAAAATTCGCATAAATCCGGGAAATATCGGCGGTCAGGACAGGGTAAAGGCTGTTGCTGAAATTTGCAGACAGAAAAAGATACCTATAAGGATAGGCGTGAACTCGGGTTCACTTGAAAGAGAAATTCTTGCAAAATACGGTGCTCCAACCGCCGAAGCGCTCGTAGAAAGTGCACTCGGTCATGCTGCGCTTCTTGAACAGTGCGATTTTGACGACATTGTTATTTCGATAAAATCTTCGGACGTAAAAACAATGATAGAAGCATATCGCTTGCTTGCGCAGAAATGCGAATATCCGCTTCACTTGGGAGTTACAGAGGCAGGAACGGCACGAATGGGACTTATTAAATCCGCCGTCGGAATAGGTTCGTTGCTTTGTGACGGCATCGGTGAAACTATCCGTGTTTCGCTTACTGCTGACCCTGTTGAGGAGGTTTACGCGGCAAAGGACATTCTTAAAGCTGTAGGCAAGGGAAGCGGCGTGAAACTTGTTTCCTGCCCGACCTGCGGAAGAACAAGAATTGACCTTATTTCGCTTGCACAGAAAGTTGAAGCTGCTATAAAAGATCTTGACAAGGATATAACAGTTGCTGTTATGGGCTGTGTTGTCAACGGTCCGGGCGAAGCTCGTGAAGCTGATATCGGAATTGCAGGCGGTGACGGCTGTGCAGTTTTATTTAAAAAAGGCGAAGTTATAAGAAAGATACCCGAAGATAAAATTCTTGAAGAGCTTATCGCCGAGATAAAAGCTGTGGGAAACGACTGACCGCATATTTAGGAGTTGAAATAATTGCTTATAAAAGAGCTTTTTTCGGAATATACCGAACTGATACCGAATTCGATCGGCAGGGGAGATATTCTGAAACTGCAATATACACCGAATTTTTCGGATATATATATTTATGCTTCGTTCGCTCAACTTCAAAGCGGCGAATACATAGCCGACTTTGAAAACGGACTTGGAAAAGCACTCAATACTGCTGTAAGTCTGATTTGCAGATATGCGCCGAATCTTTTCAGCGACAAAGCACTGCCTGAGCTTGTTGTTCAGCTGAAAAAGAAAATTTCTCTCATAAACGGCTGTTTCAAGGGCGCGATGTACAGTATAGATGATAAGGATAAAAAGGTGATCATCGCGATCAAAGGCGCAGGCGCGAATATGCTTATAAAAGCCGGCTTTGAGCGTGAAATGTCAAGAATTATCCGTGAATATTTTCAGGTAGAGTATTCTGTCGAGCTTAAATCACTTTCTACCGCAGAAAATCGGCACGAGAACTATCAGCGCGACGTTGAAGCTTATATGGCAAATATGCCGATCCCCGATGCTCCGCCGCCCGATCCATTTGCAGCATTTGATACGGAGATTTCCGCTGATAATATCGTAACGCTTGACTATAAAGACTTGCCGATACTTTCCGAAAATGCTGAAATTTTGAGAGGACGAAAAATAGAAGCTCCTCCCGTAAATATTGCCGACATTCAGGGAAAGGTCAGCAATATTGTTATCTGGGGCGATGCATTTGACTACAAAGAGAAAGAAATTCGCACCAAAAACGGCGAAAAGCGTGTTGTCAGCCTTAGCATCACAGACTATACAAGTTCTATCTCAATAAAAAGCTTTGAAAATAAGGACGATGAAAACATTCTTGCCAAATTTGCAAAGGGCGGAACTGTTCTTGTAAGAGGACGAACCGAATTTGATACTTTTGAAAATGAGCTTGTTTTCAAAGCAAACGACATAATGAAAGTACAGCGCGTTGAAAAAATGGACAGCGCCGAAACAAAGCGTGTTGAGCTTCATATGCACTCGAACATCTCTATGATGGACGCGATAACTCCCGTTTCAAAACTTATCAAACGCGCATTCAAATGGGGACATAAAGCTATCGCAATAACAGACCACGGTGTTGTTCAGGCATTCCCCGAAGCAAGTTCTACCGTTGCTGATATACGCAAAGGCGGCGGTGATTTCAAGGTAATTTACGGCTGTGAAGCTTATTCCGTAAATGACTGCACCGAAGCTGTCCGTTTGTTCCGTGACAAGGACATAAAGGACGAGCTTATCGTGTTCGACCTTGAAACAACGGGTTTCAATGCCGAAGCCGAACGTATTATTGAGATAGGTGCAGTAAAAGTCCGCAATCTTGAAATTGAAGAATCATTTCAAACTTTTGTAAACCCGGGAAAAGACATTCCCGAAAGAATAACGAAGCTCACAAGCATCACTAACGATGATGTAAAGGACGCTCCCTCGCAGGAAGAAGCACTTCGCCAATTTATCGAATTCTGCGGAGAAGCACCCGTACTTATAGCGCATAATGCAGGTTTTGACTGTTCATTTATTGAAGCAGGCTGTCTGCGATACGGCATCGAATTCCATTTCACAATGATAGATACCGTTGTAATGAGCCGAAGTATGCTTCCCGATCTGAAGCGGCATAAGCTTGACAGCGTTGCAAAGGAATTAAAGCTCGGCGAATTTGACCACCACCGTGCAGATGACGATGCTAAAATGCTCGCACGAATTTTTGTTAAGCTTGCGACAAGGCTTGTTACCGAAAAAGGCGTAAAACGAATTTCGGAGATAAACGCCTGCGTTAAGGACGTTGACCCGAGATTGCTCAAAATGTATCACCAGATAATCCTTGTAAAAGATGCTATCGGACTTAAAAATCTTTATAAACTCATCTCGTTCAGCAACCTCAAATACTACCGCCGCCGTCCGAGAATACCTATATCGGAAGTTATGAAACACCGTGAGGGACTTATTCTCGGAAGTGCCTGCGAAGCAGGGGAACTTTTTACAGCGATAAAGGACGGCCGTCCGTGGGACGAAATAAAGGAGATCGCAAGCTTTTACGATTATCTTGAAATTCAGCCGGTCGGAAACAACGAGTTCCTTATCCGTGACCCCGATCAGCCGTCAATAAATACTATCGAAGACCTGCAGGAACTCAATAAAAAGGTCGTTAAGGTCGGCGATGAACTCGGAATACCCGTTGTAGCGACCTGCGATGTGCATTTTATGGACAAGTCCGATGCAATTTTCCGAAGAATTTTACAGCAGGGCGGTCTGAAAATGGCTGACGCTGCAAATCAGCCGCCGCTTTATCTTAGAACTACCGATGAGATGCTTGAAGAATTCGCATATCTCGGAAAAGAAAAGGCTTATGAGGTCGTTGTTACTAACACGAACCTTATTGCAGATATGGTCAATCCCGATATCGTACCGATACCGCCGGGAACATTCACGCCTGAGATTGAGGGCGCGGAAGAGGACCTTCAGCGCATCACTTGGGCACGATGCAAAGAGATATACGGTGATCCGCTTCCCGAACTGGTTGAAAAACGACTGGACAAGGAGCTTACCTCTATTATAAAACACGGCTTCTCGGTGCTTTATATGATCGCGCAAAAGCTCGTTGCGAACTCGAACGAACACGGATATCAAGTTGGTTCGCGAGGTTCGGTAGGTTCTTCATTCGTTGCTTCAATGGCAGGAATTTCAGAGGTAAATCCGCTTCCTCCGCATTATATCTGTCCTAAATGCAAACACAGCGAATTCATTACGGATGGTTCGATAAGCTCAGGCTTTGACCTGCCGCCAAAGGATTGTCCGAACTGCAATATCCCAATGAACCGAAACGGTCACGATATCCCGTTTGAAACCTTCCTTGGCTTTGACGGCGACAAAGCGCCTGATATCGACCTTAACTTCTCGGGCGAATATCAGACATTTGCACATAAATATACGGAAGAACTGTTCGGCGTTGACAACGTGTTCAAGGCAGGAACAATCGGCTCGGTCGCAGACAAGACTGCTTACGGCTATGTTATGCACTACCTTGAAGAAACGGGACAGACCGCTACAAAGGCTGAGATATCACGACTTACTATCGGCTGCACGGGCATAAAGCGAACAACTTCGCAGCACCCGGGAGGAATGGTCGTTGTACCGTCAAAATTTGAGGTTTACGACTTCACCCCGGTTCAGCACCCTGCCGATGACCCTGAATCAAATTTTATAACAACGCACTTCGACTTCCATTCACTTCATGATACTATCTTGAAGCTTGACGAACTCGGACACGATGTGCCGACGCTCTATAAGCATCTCGAAGACCTCACGGGCATTAAGACCGATGATATCTTCCCGGGTGATGAAAAGGTAATGAGCCTTTACACCTCGACAGAAGCTTTGGGCGTCACCCCCGAACAGATAGACAGCCTTACGGGAACGCTTGCTATCCCTGAAATGGGTACAGGCTTCGCCCGTCAGATGCTCATGGACGCACAGCCTAAGAAATTCTCCGACCTTTTGCAGATATCTGGACTTTCGCATGGTACTGACGTTTGGCTCGGCAATGCACAGGATCTTATCAAAAACGGAACTTGTACGATTTCCGAAGTTATCGGCTGCCGTGACGGTATTATGACATACCTTATTTATCACGGCGTAGAACCGAAAACGGCGTTCAAGATCATGGAGATAACCCGAAAGGGTAAAGCGCCTAAGCTGCTAACGGAAGAAATGAAGCAGGATATGCTTGCTCACGATGTTCCTCAGTGGTACATTGACAGCTGCTTGAAGATCAAGTATATGTTCCCGAAAGCCCACGCCGCAGCTTACGTTATTTCCGCAAACCGACTTGCTTGGTTCAAGGTTTATTATCCGCTTGCGTTCTATGCGACGATATTTACCGTTCGTGGTGAAGATTTTGACGCTGAATCGGCAGTTGCAGGAAAAGAAGCGGTTCGCTACCGTCTTGATGAACTCAAGAAAAAGGGCAACGACCGTTCGGCAAAGGAAACCTCCACAATGGATATGCTCATGATAATAAATGAGATGATGCAGCGTGGTTATGAATTCCTGCCGATAGATATTTACAAGTCGCACGGCACGGATTATACTATTGAGGACGGCAAAATCAGACTTCCGTTCTGCGCAGCGGCAGGTATTGGTGCAAACGCAGGAACAGCTATTTATGAAGCTGTTCAGCAAGGTCCGTTGCTTTCGATAGATGAACTGCAGGAGCGAAGCGGTGCAACAAAGACCGTTATCGAGATACTTGAATCTATCGGTGCGATGGGTGATCTGCCAAAATCTGACCAGATGAGCTTGTTCTAAGATTATGCTATGCGAATTTACCAAGCAAAATGCTGTTATTTTGGAATATTAAGTCGATTTTGTCCAAAATTTTCAGCAAACTATTGACAATTTGATGTTACTATGTTACTATAATAGCATAGTAACACTTTATCACGATGAATTACAGGAGCTTAAAGCTATGAAAAGATTTGATTTGATAACTCCCGAGGGTACAAAAGATCTTCTTTTTGAGGACTGCGTTATAAGAAACAGTGTTGAGAAGAAGATATCCGATATTTTCAAGTCCAAGGGTTATTGCGAGATAAAGACACCGGGTATTGAATTTTTTGATGTGTTTAATCTTCGTTCACGCTATTTCCCGCAGGAAAGTATGTATAAGCTTGTTGACAATAAGGGCAGACTGCTCGTTGTTCGCCCTGATTCAACAATGCCTATCGCACGAGTTGCCGCAACAAGACTCCGTGAAGCAAAATTACCACTCAGAATGTTCTATAATCAGAACGTTTACCGCAGCAAATCCGCAATGCGCGGCAGAAGCGATGAAATAAAGCAGATGGGTATCGAGCTTATCGGTTCGGACTCAAAGAGAGCCGACCTTGAAGTTATCACAACGGCTATCGAAGTCCTTTCTTCCTGCGATAATGACAAGTTCCGTCTTGAACTCGGCAACATCGGTCTTTTCAGAAAGCTTGTAGAAAAGCTCCCCGTTACCGAAGAAACAAGGGAAGAGATTAGAAGCCTTATCGAAGTAAAGAACTATCCTGCGCTCAACGATCTGCTTGATTCTATCGGTGATACCGAAGTAACGAATGCACTCAAACAGCTTCCACGTCTTTTCGGCGGAGTTGAGGTTTTCGACAAAGCTGCAGAGCTTATGAACGACAGTGAGATAGATCAGATCCTTGCAGAGCTTAAAGCGCTTTATACAAGCCTGCTCTCACTCGGATACGACGGAAAGATCACAGTTGACCTCGGTATCGTAAACAAGATGCATTACTACACGGGTGCTGTTATCAAGGGTTATCTCGAAGGTTACGGTGATGCTGTTCTTTCGGGCGGCAGATATAATCATCTTCTTGCCGAATTCGGATATGATGTTCCTGCAACGGGTTTTGCTATCAACGTTGACGCTGTATCGACCGTGTTAAAGCGCAGAGAAACTGTAAAAGTTCCTGTTGCCGATGTGATAGTTTTCGCAGAAGACGGCTATATTATAGATGGTTTGAAGCTTGTTTCAAAGCTTGGCGCAGAGGGAAATATCGCACTCAATTCCGTATTTGATACGCTTGAAGAAACGAAAAATTATGCCCGTGAATACGGTATAAAGAAAGTTATTTGCGTTTCCGATAAAACAACTGAGATGACTGTGGAGGGCTGAGAAATGAATAACGAAAACAGAAAACTGCGTATTGCTCTCACAAAGGGCAGACTTGAAAAAGATACTGTCGGACTTCTCGAAAAGATAGGTTATGACTGCTCGGCTGTCCATGATAAGGGCAGAAAGCTTATTCTCCCGGTTGGTGACAGGATAGAAGTCGTTCTCGCAAAGGCTGCCGATGTTATCACTTATGTTGAACACGGTGTATGCGATATGGGCGTTGTCGGAAAAGACACTATTATGGAGATGAGCGGCAAATTCTTTGAGGTCGCAGACCTCGGTTTCGGCAGATGCAAATTTGCTCTTGCAGGAAAAAAGGGTACAAACTTTTACGAGGGCTTCAACGTAAAAACTATTGCTACAAAGTATCCAAATGTTTCACGCTCTTTCTTTGAGAAAAAGGGAATGGACGTTGATATCGTAAAGATCGAGGGCAGTGTTGAGCTTGCTCCGCTCCTCGACCTTGCGGACGCTATTGTTGATATCGTTGAAACGGGAACAACGCTTAAAGAGAACGGACTTGAAGTATTTGAAGATGTTGCTCCGATCTCCGCCCGTCTTATTGTAAATACAGTAAGCCTTAAAATTCGTCAGCAGGAAATTGAAGAGCTCATAAAGTCGATTGAAGAAAATCTTTGATAGAAAGAAGTGCAAATAAAATGATACAGAAAATTATTGCAAACGGAACAGATGAAAAGAACTTCCTCAAAGAAGTTGAAAAGCGCAACGGCGAAAAGGATAAAAAGGTCGGCGAAATTGTCAGCGAGATAATCGAAACCGTAAAGAACGGCGGAGATAAGGCTGTAAAAGATTATACACTTAAATTTGACGGTAAGCTTCCGCAGTATTATGAAGTTCCGAGAGAAGTTATCAATGATGCTCTCACCGAAGCTGATCCCGAATTTGTAAATGCTCTCCTCAATGCACAGGAAAACATAACCGACTTCCACAACCGTCAGAAAGAACAGGGTTTCATCAATCCGCTTTCAAACGGTGTTATCCTCGGTCAGAGAGTAAGAGGACTTGAAAGAGTTGGTCTTTATGTTCCGGGCGGCACGGCTGCTTATCCGTCATCTGTACTTATGAATGCTATTCCTGCAAAGATAGCAGGCGTTAAGGAAATTATTATGGTAACACCGCCTAAAAAGGACGGTACACCTAACAAGGATATTCTTGTTGCAGCTGCTATCTGCGGCGTTGACAGAATATTTATGGCAGGCGGCGCACAGGCAATTGCTGCACTTGCTTACGGCACAGAGGAGATCCCAAAGGTAGACAAAATTGTTGGACCGGGAAATATCTTCGTTGCAACAGCGAAAAAGCTCCTTTTCGGTATGGTAGATATCGATATGGTCGCAGGTCCGAGCGAAATCCTTGTTGTAGCTGATGAAACTGCTGACCCGAAATATCTCGCCGCTGACCTTATGTCGCAGGCCGAACACGATGTTCTCGCTTCCGCAATCCTTATCACAACAAGCGAAGAGATCGCGGACAAGACAATTGCTGAGATCGAACGTCAGAAAGAAACACTTTCCCGTAAGGCTATCATCGACCAGTCGCTCGATAACTACGGCGCTGTTATCATTGCAAAGAGCATTTCGGACGCTATCGAGCTTGCGAACGGTCTTGCTCCCGAACACCTTGAAATGCAGGTAGATAATCCTATGCAGTATCTCGGTCAGCTCGACAACGTTGGCTCTATCTTCCTTGGAAAGTACGCTCCCGAGCCGCTCGGCGACTACTATGCAGGTCCTAACCACGTTCTTCCTACAAGTGGCACGGCAAGATTTTTCTCTCCGCTCTCCGTAAACAGCTTCACAAAACGTTCAAGCTTCATCTATTATACAGAGCAGGCTCTTATGGATGCAAAGGACGATATCGTATGCGTTGCGGAACGTGAGGGACTTACTGCTCACGCAAATGCTATCAAGGTAAGATTTGAATAAAAAAATTCCGCAGGAGGAACAAGAATGTACGAACTTAACAGCAAGCTCAAAAGAGTTGAGGCTTATGACCCCATTGAGGGCAATTACAAAATCAGACTTGACGCAAACGAATCCTGTTTCAATATAAATGAAATGCTCGGCGACAAAATTGCTGAGGTCGTAAAGAGTGTTGCACTCAACCGTTACCCTGACCCGACCGCATCAAAAGTTATAAAGGCATTTTCTGACCTTTATGGTCTTGATCCGCAGTATGTAACGGCAGGCAACGGTTCGGACGAACTTATCAGCATAATCTGCGGCTGTTTCCTTGAAAAAGGGGACAAGGTGCTCACACTTTCGCCCGATTTTTCAATGTATGCTTTCTACAGCGAGCTGTACGAGCTTAAGGTCACAAATCTTCCCAAAGACAGCGTGACTTTGAAAATAGATGTTGACAAGGTCATCGAATACTGCAATAACAATGATGTAAAGGCTCTTATTTTCTCAAATCCCTGCAACCCGACTTCGCTCGGCTTAAAGCGTGAGGACGTTATCCGCCTTGTAAAGGGCGTAAGCTGCCTTGTTGTTGTTGACGAAGCATATATGGACTTCTGGGATCAGAGTATTCTCTACAAAGTTCCCGAGCTTGACAACCTTATAATTCTAAAGACTTGCTCGAAATCTATCGGTCTTGCAGCTATAAGACTTGGTTTTGCTGTCGCTTGTCCGACGATAACAAATGCGCTCCGTGCTGTTAAGTCGCCGTACAACACAGACTCTATCGAGCAGGCTCTCGGCACGCTTATTCTGAACGAAAAGAATATCTTGAATGAGCTTTGCAGTGAGATAGTCAGCAGCAGAGATGAACTTCAGACTGCGCTTGATGAGCTTGCCGTAAAATATACAAAGCTTGAAAAGGTATTCGATTCCGTTACCAATTTTATCTTTATAAAAACAGCCTCCGCAAAGGAGATACACGCAAAGCTGCTTGAACGCTCTATCGCAGTTCGCTTTATGGGCGGCTATTTAAGAATTTCCGCAGGAACAAAGGAAGAAAACAAGGCGGTAATAACTGCTCTTGACGAAATTCTTTCCGCAATGTAAGGAGGGGCAAAGATGCGAGCAGCAGAACTCACAAGAAAGACACGTGAAACCGATATTTATGTAAAGATCGACCTTGACGGAAGCGGAAAGACCGATATATCAACGGGCATCGGATTCTTCGACCACATGCTCACAGCACTCGGCGTTCACAGTGGCTTTGATCTTACCGTAAAAGCGGAGGGCGACCTCTACGTCGATGCTCACCACACCGTTGAAGATACGGGCATCGTGCTTGGTCAGGCTTTCAAGCTTGCTATCGGTGACATGAGCGGCATTGAGCGCTACGGCAGTGCATATATCCCCATGGACGAGGCTCTCGGCTTTGCCTGCGTTGATATCAGCAACCGTCCGTTCCTCGTTTTTGATGCTAATTTCAACGATGACAGAACGGGACAGTTCGACAACTGCCTTACCGAAGAATTTTTCCGTGCATTCGCTTTCAATGCAGGACTTACACTTCACGTTCTTGAAAAATACGGCAGGAACGACCACCATATAATTGAAGCTTTGTTCAAAGCTTGCGCACACGCTTTAAAAATCGCAGCAAAGCAGAACGGCGGCGCTGTACTTTCCACAAAGGGAGTTTTGTAAATGATCGCAATTGTTGACTACGGTGCAGGAAACATTTTCAGTGTAAAAAATGCACTTGATTTTCTTGGCATTGAAAATAAACTCACGGCAGATGCAAAAGGCCTTGAAAACGCCGACCAAATCATCCTTCCCGGTGTAGGCGCTTTTCCTTGGGCAATGAAAAAGCTCAACGAAAGCGGTCTTGTTCCAACGATAAAGGAGCAGGCAAAGATCAAGCCTTTTCTCGGCATATGCCTTGGAATGCAGCTTATCTTCGACAAGGGATATGAGTTTGAGGAAACGGACGGACTGGGACTTATAAAGGGCAGCGTTGAAAAGATAGAACGAGAAGAACTTTCCGTTCCGCACATGGGCTGGAACAGCCTTATCTATAACAAGGAATGTCCAATTCTAAAGGGTATTCCCGAGGGCGAGTATGTTTACTTCGTTCATTCTTATGCTGCAAAATGCGATGATGACAGCGTTGCGGCTTACTGCGATTACGGCGGAAAGGTAACAGCTCTCGTTTATGACGGAAAGTATGTTATCGGAACGCAGTTCCACCCCGAAAAGAGCGGCAAAACAGGTCTTAAAATGCTCAAAAACTTTTCGGAACTTGTCTGACGGGAGGATATAAAAATGCTTGCAAAAAGAATAATTCCTTGCCTTGACGTTCGTGACGGAAAGGTAGTAAAGGGCATAAATTTTGTCGGAATAAAAGAAGTCGGCGACCCCGTTGAATGTGCCGCCGAATATGACAGACAGGGCGCAGATGAGATAGTTTTCCTTGATATAACCGCATCGAACGAGGGCAGAGGAACTATGCTCGATGTTGTACGCAGAACAGCGCAGAAAGTTTTCGTTCCGCTCACAGTCGGCGGCGGCATCAGAACGATAGAGGATTTCCGTGATACTCTCCGTGCAGGTGCAGACAAGGTTTCGGTAAACTCTGCGGCTGTAAAAAATCCTCAGCTTATAAAAGAAGCTGCTGATATTTTCGGCTGTCAGTGTGTTGTTGTTGCTATTGATGCAAAGAAATGCGAGGACGGTCACTATACTGTTGTTATAAACGGCGGACGTATCGATATGGGGATCGACGCTGTTGAATGGGCAAAGAAAGCAGAAGAACTCGGAGCAGGGGAGATACTCCTCACTTCGATGGACACAGACGGCGTAAAGGGCGGCTTTGACCTTGATATGCTCAATGCTGTATGCAGTGTTGTAAAGATACCGGTTATCGCAAGCGGCGGCTGCGGAAAGCTTGAACATTTCACGGAAGTATTTGAAAAGACAAATGCTTCGGCGGCACTTGCTGCTTCGCTTTTCCACTATAAGGAGCTTACAGTCGGTCAGGTCAAGCGAGAACTTGCCCGTCATGACATACCTGTAAGAGCGACCTAAAAAATCAGATTTGGAGTAAAAAATGGGACTTATCGAAGAAACTAACGAGCTTATGCTCGACTGGGAAAAGATAAACAAAATTTCATCGGAAAATCATGTAATTCCCGTTGCGGTTCAGAATATACTGACAAAAGAAGTTATTCTCGTTGCTTATATAAATGAAGCGGCATTAAAGGAATCTATCCGTCTTAAAAAAGCTGTTTTCTGGAGCACATCGCGCAACCGGCTTTGGTTCAAGGGTGCAGAATCGGGAAATACATTCACACTTAACCATATTTTTGTCAACTGCGAACAGAATTCTCTTGTCTTTCAGGTAACGCCTGACAAGGGAAATATCTGCCACACGAGTTACAACGGCGTTGCGAACAACTGCTACTACCGTGAACTTGATATGGACACGATGAAACTCATAAATTTAAACGAAAAGAAAGGAAACTGACTATGACAGTTTATGAAGAAATATTTGAAGTTTTAAAGCTTCGCAAAAAGGCTTTTGACGAGGGAAATGCTCCCGAAAAATCTTACACCTGCTACCTTTACGAAAAGGGCGTTGACAAGATATGCAAAAAGGTCGGCGAAGAAGCTACGGAAACCGTTATCGCAGCCAAGAACGGCGACAATGATGAGCTTATGAACGAGATAAACGACCTTATTTATCACGTTATGGTCCTCTGCGTTAATCAGGGGCTTGAATGGAGCGATGTTGAAAAAGTTCTTTCCGAGCGCAACGAAAAGATCGGCAACCTTAAAACATTCCATACCACCGATAAAAATTCATAAAATTATAAGATAAGTAACCTTTTCAGCCTTCTGTGAATAATATGTATGGAAGGGAAACTCTATAACCCTCTTAGCGACACTGCCCTCAAACCTGCGGCTGCGTGTATCGGTTTTAGAGAACCCCCGAAGCAATCATTTTGCTTAAATATTATTTACAGGAGGTTTTTTATGAGCGAATTGAATGACTGCTTTAAAGAAGCAGTATGCGTTGATGTTCAGCGGATCTTTGACAGCTGCTCCGACCGTGACTGCATATATGATCTGCCGATAACTCTCACGCAGGATTCTGCGCCGATCACAGATGAAATGGACATCGTGCGAACACGCTGCGCAGAAGTTGAAGTCACCTGCATTTCAGTTGATCCCGTTCCGTTCAAAAACGGTTTCTATGCAGTTGATATTACTTATCGTTTCAAGATCACAGCTGAAGCTTTCACACAGGGTTTCTGCAAAAACCAGGCAGGAACTATACTTTGCGGAACAGCCTTATGGAACAAGAGGGTAATTCTCTACGGCAGCGAGGGCACGTCCAAGATCTTTACAAGCGATCAGGATCTTTTGCCGACTGACGTTGAATGTAATGAGTGCACCTGCTGCAATGATGCTGCAAGTATGCCGAAAGCAACAGTCCGTGTGCTTGACCCGATCGCACTTGATACGAAATTGGCTTGCAAGAAGCCCTATCCACCGCATTGCTGCCAGCCGTGCGAGGAAGACCCCAAGCCGTGCGAACGTGTACTTACTGTTTCGCTCGGACTTTTCTCAATAATCCAGCTTTCACGTCCGGTATCGATAATCGTTCCTGCGTATGATTACTGCATACCCTGCAAGGATTGCTCACTGACCGACACTGGCGAATCGCCGTGTGATGTTTTCGATAAGCTCGAATTCCCGTCAGAGCAGTTCTTCCCACAGCCTTCATCAGACGCAACGAAATATGGTTGCTGCGATAAGCACGAAAAGAAAAAATGTGATTGTGACGGCGATTAAATAGTATTCTGACAATAATTGTCTTGAACATTAAACTCAATGCAGATGATCTGCCAAACCTCGGTTTGCGCATTTTGTCTGCATTTTTGTTTTCTGTGTGAAAATTATACGATTTTAGTTGCAATCGAAGCAAAAAAGTGATATAATAAAATTTGTCCATAGATAGATTTAAGGAGCGAATTTGTTTTGACCGAATATATAGAAAAAGTAAAAGAGCTTATCAGCAAAAGCAGTGAAATACCGCTTTGCTATGTACATAGCTTCGGCTGTCAGCAGAATGTCAGCGACGGGGAACGTATCTTAGGCTTGCTTTCAAGCTGCGGCTACGGAATAACTTCCGAACCCGACTCGGCGCAGCTTATACTGTACAATACCTGTGCTGTTCGTGAGAACGCCGAAAACAAGGTATACGGTATGATAGGCGAACTCAAACATCTCAAAGAAAAAAATCCCGACTTGATAATAGGTCTGTGCGGTTGTATGGCGCAGGAATCAAAAACTGTTGACAAGATACGCAGCACCTATAAACAGGTCGATCTTATATTCGGTACACACGCTTTATCTGAACTGCCGCATTTGCTGTATGACGTTCTGACAAAGCGAAAATTCGTATTCGATACGGACGAGCATTCGGAAGTTCCGCTCAATGTTTCAGCGGTTCATCAGAACAGCTTTAAAACTGGCGTTCCGATAATGTACGGCTGCGATAATTTCTGCTCATACTGCATCGTGCCGTATGTCAGAGGCAGAGAAAAAAGCCGTGATCCCGAAATAATCCTTGAAGAGATCCGCGAGCTTGCCGATAAAGGCTACAAGGAGATAATGCTCCTCGGTCAGAATGTAAATTCATACGGAAAAGGTCTTGATGAACCCATAAGCTTTTCGGAACTTTTACGCAGGATAAATAAGATCGACGGCGATTTCAAAATAAGGTTTATGTCACCGCACCCCAAGGATTGCACACACGAACTTATCGATACTATCCTTGAATGTGACAAGGTCTGCAAGCATCTTCATCTTCCGCTCCAATCGGGAAGTGACGAGATCCTCAAAAAGATGAACCGCAGATATACCGCGGAAAAGTATATGGAAACGGTCGACTATGTTCGCAGCAAAATTCCCGATTTTTCGCTCACAACTGATATAATCGTCGGATTTCCGAATGAAACATACGAAGATTTTCTCAAAACAAAGGAGATCGTCGAAAAGGTCAAGTTTGACAATATCTACTCTTTCATCTATTCAAAGCGCAGCGGTACAAGAGCCGCCGAGATGATAGACAATACGAGCGATGAGGACAAAAGCAAGTGGATGACAGAACTTCTTGCAGCGCAGCGTGAAGTTTCGTCCGAAAACTACAAGCGCTTTATGGGACGTGAACTTGAAGTCCTTTTTGATGCAGAAAGCAGGCACGAAGGATTTATCACGGGCAAGAGCGATGAATTCATCATCGTTGAAGCAAAGGGTGATGCTTCGCTCATCGGTCAGCGCAGAAAAGTAAAAATCACCAAGACGTATAACTGGGCAGTCAGCGGTGAGATAATATAAGCAAATACCATTTCAGGAGGTCAAAAAAATGAATGATGTAATAGAAAAAGCAAGAGAACTTGGTGTTCTCATTCAGAAAGACGAGCGCTATGCCGCTTACTATACTGCAAAGGAAGCAAACGACAAGGACGAAGAGCTTCAGAATATGATAAATGAGTTCAATATGAAGCGTATGCAGCTCAATGCAGAGGTTTCAAAGGAGAACAAGGACGAAGAACGCCTTGCCGAACTTGATGACGGTATAAAGTCACTTTACGGTACAATTATGGCGAACGAAAATATGATAAACTACAACAAGGCTAAAAATGCTATGGACAGCCTTCTCAACCAGATCAATATGATAATTACTTATTCTGCAAACGGCGAAGACCCACTTACCTGTTCATGCGAAGAAGTAAATATCAGCTGCGGCGGAAACTGTTCTGCCTGCGGCGGCTGCCACTGATCAAATGCTGATTGACCTGCTTTAACAGCAGGTCAATCACATTAAAGTTTGTCATCGGAAAAGAATGGAGGATTATTCTGTGGAAATTGATATGCAAAAGCTTTCGCCTATGATGAAGCAGTATTTCGCCGTAAAAGAAAAATGCAAGGGCTTCCTGCTTTTTTTCAGACTTGGCGACTTTTACGAAATGTTCTTTGACGATGCGCTTTTGGCTTCGAGAGTTCTTGAACTCACACTTACAGGACGTGACTGCGGACTTGACGAACGCGCACCGATGTGCGGTATCCCTTATCACGCCTGCGAAATTTACATAAAAAAGCTTATCGATGCAGGTTATAAAGTTGCAATATGCGAACAGCTCACCGACCCAAAGGACGCAAAAGGCGGCATTGTTGAGCGTGATATCGTTAGGATAGTAACTCCCGGTACTGTCACCGAAAGCAATATGCTTGACGAGTCAAAGAACAACTATATCGCTGCGATATATGCTTTGGACAAACGCTGTGCGCTCTGCTTTGCGGATATATCCACGGGCGAAGTTCATCTTTTCGATAAGACCTCAAAAAATCTTGAAGCGGAAGTTGTCAACGAGCTTGTTCGCTTTGAACCGGTTGAAATTCTTTTCAACGAAAAATTTCTTGACTACAAAAATGTTCAGGAATTTATCCGCACAAAGATGAATGTTTCCGTTCAGCTTCTTGATGATGAAGAATTCGATATTTCAAGCAAAAAAGATATCGTTTTAAAGCAGTTCAACGTTGATGATCTTGACGAGATATCACTTCACGAGGGGACACCCGAAGCAGACTGCGTATGCGGACTTTTCGGATATATCTACAACACTCAGAAGACACTTGTGGGACGTTTCACCGAGATCAAACGCTATAATGACAACTTCTTTATGGAGCTTGATTATACCGCAAGAAGAAACCTCGAACTTACCGAAACGATGCGAAGCAAGGAAAAGAAAGGCAGCCTTTTATGGGTGCTTGACCATACCAATACTTCAATGGGAAAGCGTCTTCTCAAATCCTATATCGAACAGCCGCTTGTAAAGCTTGCCATAATCACTAACCGACTTGATGCGGTCGAACAGCTTTGCAGAAAATCTGTACTTCGCCAGCAGCTTTCCGATGCGCTTTCAAAGGTTTACGATATAGAACGTCTTATGACGAGAATAATGTATAAGACAGCAACTCCGAGAGATGTAAAATCACTTTCGCTGACAGCTTTGCAGCTCCCCGAGATAAAAAAGATACTCGGTGAGTTTTCGTCAAAGCTTCTTACCGAACTCAACAGCAAGATAGACACCCTTGAAGATATTTCGAGCCTTGTCGAAAGAGCTATCGTTGACGAACCGCCAATAACCGCAAAAGAGGGCGGCGTTATTAAGGACGGCTTTAATGCAGAACTTGATAATCTTCGTTACATTATCAGCGGCGGAAAAGACATTATCGATGAGATCGAACAGCGTGAACGCGACAAAACGGGCATCAAGAATCTGAAAATCGGATATAACCGCGTTTTCGGCTACTATATTGAAGTTACGAAGTCATACTATGACCTTGTTCCCGATACTTATATCAGAAAACAGACGCTCGCAAACTGCGAAAGATTTATCACGGAAGAGCTCAAAAAATATGAGAACGAAATTCTCGGTGCAAATGAAAAAGTCCTTTCGCTTGAAGCAAATATTTTTGCGGAAGTCCGTGATTTTATAGTTGAAAAGATAACCCGTGTTCAGGAAACAGCTTCAGCTGTCGCACAGCTTGACGTTCTCTGCTCGTTCGCTTACGTTTCGCTGAAAAATGAATATACAAAGCCTGATATCGCTATCGACGGCGTTATAGATATCGCAGACGGTCGTCACCCCGTTGTAGAGCTTATGCTCAAAGATGAGATATACGTTCCGAACGACACATATCTCGATATGAACAGCAACCGTATGCAGATAATCACCGGTCCTAATATGTCGGGTAAATCGACATATATGCGTCAGGTCGCGCTTATAACACTTATGGCACAGATAGGCTGCTTCGTCCCTGCAAAGAGGGCGAAGATAACTATTGTTGATAAAATTTTCACCAGAGTAGGCGCATCGGACGACCTTACCGCAGGTCAGTCTACGTTTATGGTCGAAATGAGCGAAGTCGCTGATATTCTCAAAAATGCAACCAAGCAGAGCCTTGTTATCCTCGATGAAGTCGGAAGAGGAACTTCGACTTTTGACGGAATAAGCATTGCAACTGCGGTTGCAGAGTATATTGCAAATCAGCGTGTGCTCGGCTGCAAAACACTTTTCGCAACGCATTATCACGAACTTATAAAGCTTGAAGATCAGCTTGACGGTGTGAAGAATTACAGCGTTGCCGTTAAGAAAATAGGCGAGGATATACGTTTCCTGCGAAAGATAGTTCCGGGCGGAGTTGACGACAGCTACGGCATAGAAGTTGCGAAGCTTGCAGGACTTCCTAACAAAGTTCTGACCCGTGCGAAAGAGATACTCGCCGAAATGGAAAGAGAAAAAGCTGCCGAAAAACAGCATAAAAACGATGATAATGACCTGCAAATATCTTTCGGCGCGATGAACGACGAAATTATCCTTGACAGATTGAGAAAGACCAACGCAGATGAATTCAGCGGCGAAGAGGCAAAACAGTTCCTTAAAGAACTTTGCAGTTCGCTTTAAGAGTTTCAAATGCTTTAAAATGGAGATAAAATGGGAAGAATAAATCTACTTCAGAAAGAAACCTCGGAGCTTATTGCCGCAGGTGAAGTTATTGAGCGTCCAAGCTCCGTTATAAAAGAGCTTATCGAAAATTCGATAGACAGCGGCGCTGATAATATCACTATTGAGATAAAAAACGGCGGCATTTCGTATATACGTATAACCGATAACGGTTGCGGAATGGAACCCGAAGACGTTCCGATGGCTTTTCTTCGTCACGCGACAAGCAAGATCAGCTCTAAGGAAGACCTTAACAGCATAAATACGCTCGGATTCCGCGGCGAAGCTCTTGCTTCGATATGCGCTGTTGCAAGGGTCGAGGTTCTGACCAAGGTCGCAGGAAGTATGTACGGAACTCACTATATCATAGAGGGTTCGGAAGAAAAACTGAACGAACAGACAGGCTGTCCCGACGGTACAACTATAATTATCCGTGATATTTTCTTCAATGTTCCCGCCCGACTTAAATTTCTGAAAAAAGACGTTGCCGAGGGCAATGCGATATCGGATATAACGAGCAAAATTGCCGTTTCCCACCCTGAAATTGCATTCAAATTCATAAGAAACAACAATCAGGATTTTATTACTCCGGGTGACGGCGACCTTTATTCTTCGATATACTCCGTTATGGGAAAGGACTTTGCTGAATCACTCATTCCCGTAAAATACAAGCTTAACGGCGTGAAGATAAAAGGCTTCACGGTAAAGCCGATAAAAGGCAGACCTAAGCGCAATTTCCAGTATTTCTTCGTGAACGGCAGATATGTCAAGTCTTATACTTGCTCATACGCGCTTGAAGAAGCTTATCAGAACTGCATAATGGAGGGAAAATTTCCTGCCTGCGTTCTGCTTATGGAAGTTTCGCCCGTGATGCTCGATGTCAATGTTCATCCTGCAAAAATCGAGGTGCGCTTCAATGATGACAGACTTATCCATGACAGCATTTATTTCTCGGTAAAAACTGCTATACACAATAATTCCGAGCCGATGAACATCGAGATAAAGCAGCCGATACCCGATTATACAAAACCGCTTCCCGAAAGCTATAATATCGGCACACAGCTTATGTTCAATACAGAACAGCGAAAGCAAGCCGAACCTGCTGCACCCGTTCAGCATTTTTCACAGCCTGAACGTCCCGAACAGCCGCTTCGTGTAAACGAAGTAAGCGATCTTGTCGGCAGGAGAGAGAATGTTCCCGTTATGGGGATTGCTTCGGTAAACACTTCTAAGCCGACGGGCAGTTATGCAGATTTGCCCTGGGCAACGCCAAAGCCTTCTGTTTCCGAACCAATACCACAGAAAAATGTATCTGTTCAGGTCGAATATAATGACTATAAAAATGACAGCTCTCAGACTGAGATACCATATACCGTTGAACCGCCTGAGGATATCCCCGAACCCAAAATCCCTGATATTCCCGAGCACAGCGGCGGTTACAAATATATAAACGAGCAAGCACCTATCATTGAACAGCCTAAAAAAGAGATTTTCTTCCGCATCATAGGTGAAGCTTTCAAAGAGTATATCATTGCCGAAGTCGACAAGGAAGTTATCTTCGTTGACAAACACGCGGCTCATGAAAGAATACTCTTTGAAAAGCTCAAAGCAGGTCAGCAGAATCTCCAGTGTCAGATGATGCTTGAACCGATCGATGTTATGCTTTCAAATGAGGAATATGATGCTCTTGTTCAGAATAAACAGACAGCATTTGACCTTGGTTTTTCATTTACGGAAAAGCGCAACACTTCCGTCAGCGTAAACGGTATACCTGCAATGCTTGACGGCTGTGACCCTGCCGATCTTATTATTGAACTGGCAAGCAATTTCAGCAATAACCGCAACAACCCTCTTCCCGTTATTCTCGACGATATGTATCACACTTTTGCCTGCAAAGCCGCAATCAAAGCTAACGATGAAAACAGTCCCAAGGAGCTTGCTGAGATAGTTCGTACTTTGCTTGAAAATGAAAGTATTCGCTATTGTCCTCACGGCAGACCCGTTATGTTTAAGATCACAAAATATGAACTTGATAAACAATTCAGGAGAATCGTTTAATGGAAAAGAAACAGCCTTTGATCGCGGTCGTAGGTCCGACAGCTTCGGGAAAAACCGCGGTCGGCATCGAACTTGCAAAAGAATACAACGGTGAAGTCGTTTCAGCCGACTCAATGCAGATATATAAAGGCATGGACATTGCGACCGCAAAGCCCGATGAAGAAGAGATGCAGGGGATACCTCATCATCTTATAAGCGAGTTAGAGCCTACTTCATCATTCAGTGTTGCGGAATATGTCAAACTTGCTCAGCAAAAGATAGAGGATATAGCCGCAAGAGGGAAACTCCCCATACTGGTCGGCGGAACGGGACTTTATGTTTCTTCACTTATAGATAACATAAACTTCGACAATGCGATAACAGACGGCAGCGTTCGCAGAAAGCTTACAGAAGAAGCTGAGCGCATCGGCAATGAAGCTATGCTTGAAAGGCTTCGCGAAGTTGACCCCGAGGCCGCCGAAAAGATACCCGCCGCAAATCTTGTCAGAATTATCCGCGCTCTTGAAGTTTATGAGGTAACGGGAATCCCATTCAGCAGACATAAGGAACTCAACCGTATGCAGGACAGTCTTTATAATGCGTGTATGATCGGCTTGACTTACAAAGACAGAAGCGTTCTTTATGACAGAATAAACAGACGAGTGGATATCATGCTCGAAAAAGGTCTTATAGAAGAGTGCCGTGCTGTTTACGAAAACGAAAAACTTGGAACAGCCTGCCAGGCAATTGGTTACAAGGAATTTATTCCATATTTTGAGGAAATTAAGCCAAAAGAGGAATGTATTGACAAAATCAAACAATATTCGCGCAATTATGCAAAGCGCCAGCTCACTTGGTTTCGTCGAGATGAACGAATTCAGTGGGTCGAAATTGAAGAAGATACAGCATTTAGTACAATTATTGCAGAATGTAAAAAAATAGTAGCCAAAACTGAAATTTTGTGATATAATATACTGTGTGTATGAAATAATCTTTATGCAAGATCGAAAGTTAACAAATCGTTGACCCGTGCGCATGATCCTAAGGAGTGATAGCAATGAATAAGAATATGAATTTACAAGACGTTTTTCTCAATCAGGCACGAAAAGATAAGATATATGTTACTTTTATCCTCACGAATGGCTTCCAGTTCAAGGGTATCGTAAAGGGTTTTGATAACTACACGGTCATTCTTGACTGCGACGGCAAGCAGGAGCTTGTTTTCAAACACGCTATCTCAACGATAGTTCCGAGCAAGCCTATCCCGATACTTGATTCCGAACAGTAATTCTTCATTCGGGAGAGTAATATGGATACAATTACGGGAAAAGTTCTTGTTCTTATCCTTTCGATCTTTATGCTCGTTACGGTCTTTCATCAGTTTGTTCAGGTTTTTGAAGATGATTACACGACAGAAACCGCTACGGTCTATTCATCTGCTGAAAAGGTCACTTTCAACGGCGTTTATGTCAGAAACGAAACCGTCGTCAGCGGTGGCAAAAACGGCGTTCTGAGCTATCCGTCCTCAGACGGAAGCAAAGTTGCCAAAGATTCTGTCGTTGCGTATGTGTACAGATCCGCAAATGATATTTACATCAATCAACAGATCGAAAACCTCAAAAACGAAGTTGAGATATTGAAAAAAGAACAAAGTCCGGGCACGACAGTAGTTGCACAGCCAGAGTTCATTTCAAGTCTTATTGATGAAAAATACCGCACGATCACAACACTCGTCGCAAGAAACGACCTTAGTTCCTTAAGATCGGAAAGCGATGATTTCCAAATGCTTATGGGAATTTATCAGATCGTTATCGGCGAAGAAACAGATTACAACGATAGGATAGAACAGCTCGAAAAGCAGATAAAGCTTCTCGAGGCAAAGCAGAATAATCCTATTGATATCATAACCGTCCCAAATTCGGGATATTTTATCAGCTATGTTGACGGATATGAAGATATCCTTTCAACGGACAAGCTTTCTTCCATAACAGCCGATGACATAAAAGAAGTCATAAAAAATGACGGCTACAACGCAGCCAAGGTTTCAAAAAAGGCGGTCGGAAAGATAGTTGATGACTATGAATGGGATCTTGTAGGAATAGTTAATCCGAAAGACGCATCATTCAATCCCGGAAAAGAAGTCAAGGTAAAGCTTTCATCTACACCAGATCTTCTCACAGCGAAGATAGCTGATGTTATCGAAACCGATGACCCCGAGGAATGTGTTATTGTTTTATCATGCGAAAAGCTGAATTTCAACCTCGTCCAGTACCGCACCGAAAGAGTTGAGATAATCCTCGACGACTTTAACGGTATAAAAGTGCCGAGAGAGGCTGTAAGATTCAACAAAAACAACGAAAAGGGCGTTTATGTTCTTCTTGGACAGCGAATCGCCTTTAAAAAAGTTGATGTTATATACGAATGTGATGAATATCTCCTGTCTGCAATTACCTCTGATACAAGCTATATCAGCGTTTATGAAGATATTATCTTAAGCGGTGAGATACCTGCCGAGGTAATGGAACAGGTAACAACAGCAAGTACGGAAGAACAGTCGGATGAAACGACAACTTCCGAAACAACTGCTACATCTGTTTCGATGACAGAAGAAACTAACGGAGATGAAGCGGCAAATGAATAATGATGCTTGTGAAAACTACCGAAGAGCGCTGTTCAACGTTCAGGAAGCAAAGGCTAAATACCGAAAAAGCGATGAATCCGTACGCCTTATGGCTGTCACGAAAACCGTTCCTGCGGAGATCGTAAATACGGTCATCGACTGCGGTGCTGATCTTCTTGGTGAGAACAGAGTTCAGGAATATCTTGAAAAAAAAGATATCTACAAGCCTGCCGAAGTCCATTTTATCGGACATTTGCAGAGCAATAAGATAAAATACATAATAAACTCCGTTGAGTGCATACACTCGGTAGACAGTCTTGACCTTGCAAAAGAAATAAGCAAGGCTGCCGAAAAGAACGGAAAGGTAATGAAAGTTCTTGCCGAGGTAAATATCGGCGGGGAAGAATCAAAATTCGGAATTTCACCCGAAAAGCTGGACGAGCTTATATATGGCGTGTCCGAACTTCACGGGATAAAGCTGTGCGGTCTTATGACGATTCCGCCGAAAGGAAACTCCGAAGCCTATTTCGCAAAAATGCAGGAGCTTTTCTGCGAAATGGGAAACAAAAAAGCAGAAAACGTATCAATGGATATTCTTTCAATGGGAATGTCTGCAGATTACGTTGAAGCCATTAAATATGGTTCAAATATAGTAAGAATTGGTTCCGGTATTTTTGGTGCCAGAAAATAAAGAGAGGATGTAAAATATGGGATTTCTTGATACTATTAAAGAAGCAATCGGAATGGGTGCGGAGGACGACGATCGCTCCGATGATTATGTAAACGAACAGCCCAATAATTATGACAGAGATGACGACCCTAAGACAAACAGAGTCGTAAATATCAGCGCAACTGCACAGCTTCAGGTCATTCTTGTAAAGCCTGAGGTTTTTGCCGATACTAAGGAGATCGCTAATCACCTTAACTCCAAGAAGACTGTTGTACTCAACCTCGAATCCACAACACCTGACGTTACAAGAAGAATTATCGACTTCCTCGGCGGCGTTGCTTATGCAAATGGCGGAAACATCAAGCCTGTTGCAAACAATACATTCATCATCACACCTTACAATGTTGGATTTGTCGGTGAAGATCTCGTAGGTGAACTCGAAAACAACGGCGTTATCATCTGATGAAGCTTCCGGGTCCATACTTTGACAGACTATCCGATGAGGACAGGCTGTTTGCTTCGCATACCGCGGATATCATTGACATCTGCGAAAGAAAATATATACCGAGATTTACAGCATTTCTTGACGGAAATCAGGTTGAGATAGCTCGTTCTGTGCTTGGAAACATTGGCTTTGAGGATTTTTGCTTTTACGGCGGGTTTGACGAAGCTTCAAGATGTATTCTTGGCGTTTTCCCTCCGTATTCCGAGTGTGAATTGTCGGATTTTCCGATAACGGCACTTGAAATAAGATATCGGAGCGAAAGAAAGCTTTCTCACCGTGATTTTCTCGGTTCATTTATGTCCTGCGGAATAAACAGGAATATGATCGGGGATATCATTGTAAATGACGGACTTACAGTAGCTTTTGTTTACAATACTATTGCCGATACGATAATTAACGAAGTTAAAAAGATAGGTTCGGAGGGCGTAAAAATAAGTGTGAATCCTTCACCCGAAATAAAGCCCAACGAAAGCTTTAAGGAAATTTCGGGAACGGTTTCATCACTTCGTGCAGACTGTGTAATCAGCCTTGCTTTGAAACTGAGCCGTGAAAAAACAGCACAGCTTATAAGAAGCGGCAATGTTATGCTCAATTCACGACCCTGCGAATCAGTCAGCAAAGAAATGAACAGCGGTGATGTATTTTCCGCAAGAGGTCACGGCAAATTTATTTTCAGCAGCATAAACGGCACTACAAAGAAAGACAGAATACATATCACGATAAAGAAATATATTTAAAGGTTTGAATTGTTTCAGACTAAGAATTCTGTTTTGGACGGAATTCAGAAAGGAATGGTCAAAAAGATGCTTACAGCTAAGGATATCAATAATAAAAAATTTGAACAGACAAGACCCGGCTACAAGCCTGAAGAAGTTGACGATTTTCTCCGTGAGATCGCACTCCAGATAACTCAGATGCAGAAAGACAAGGAAGAGATCGAAAAGAAGATCGAAGTTCTTGTTGAAAGCGTAAGAGAATATAAAAAGGACGAAGATGCTCTCAAGGATGCTCTTATCGGCGCACAGAAGCAGGGAAGAGCTGTCGTTCAGGAAGCTCACGAAAATGCCGACAAGATCATTGCCGAGGCTCATGTCAAGGCAGAGGGAATCATCGGAAATACAAGAGTTCAGCTCGAAAAGGAAAAGCATTGCCTTGCTAAGATGCAGCAGGAGGTTTCCGATTTCAAGCAGAATCTTCTTACAATGTACAAGGCTCACCTTGAACAGATAACATCTATTCCCGAATTTGAAGATGAGAGCGAAGAAGAAGCTCCCGCTCCGACAGCTGTCGAAGAAAAGCCTGCTGAGCAGCCAAAGGCTGAGCCTGCTCCCGTAAATATGGAAGCAACAAGAGTTGTTGATACTTCTTCCGTAAAAAGAGAAAGAACAGGTTTCCCGTTTGAAAGCAACCAGTCAAGCGGCGAAAGCAAATTCGGCAATCTCAAATTCGGTCAGAACAAGTAATCTATTTCGCAGCACGGTTATATACTGATATCTAATTCCAAAATCAAGCAAAAGCTTAATTATGTTTTTTGGATCTATCGGTAATAGCTGCTGTATTCTACTTTTAAATAAGGAGATAAAATCAAATGGCGCAGGATTTTAATTCAACTATCAATCTTCCGAAAACGGAATTCTCAATGAGAGGAAATCTTGTTCAGAAAGAACCCGCTATGCTCGAGGATTGGGCAAAAAACAAAACATATTACAAAATGATCGAGAAGAACAGCGCAAAGCCTAAGTACGTTCTTCACGACGGCCCTCCGTATGCAAACGGCGATATCCATATGGGTACTGCTCTTAATAAGGTACTTAAGGATATTATTGTTCGCTATAAAAATATGAGCGGTTTCTGCTCACCGTATATCCCCGGTTGGGATACACACGGACTTCCTATCGAGCTTAAAGCGCTCAAAGCACTCGGCGTTGATAAGGGAGCTATTTCTCCCGTTGAGCTTCGTAAGCACTGCCACGAATATGCTCTCACACAGGTAGAAAATCAGAAGAAGCAGTTCGTAAGACTTGGCGTTTGGGGCGATTTTGACGATCCTTACCTCACACTTAAGCCCGGCTTTGAAGCTAACGAGATCGAAGTTTTCGGTGAGATGTACAAGAAAGGTTATATCTACAAGGGATTAAAGCCTGTTTACTGGTGTCCTGACTGCCAGACGGCTCTTGCAGAAGCTGAGATCGAATACGCAAACGACCCCTGCCACTCCATTTATGTAAAGTTCAAGGTATCGGATGACAAGGGCAAGTTCACAGCAATGGGACTTGATCTTGACAAGACATTCTTTGTTATCTGGACAACAACGACCTGGACACTTCCGGGCAACCTTGCTATCTGCCTTGGTCCTGATTATGAATATACAGTTGTAAAGGCAAACGGTGAGAACTACATTATGGCTGCTGAACTTGTCAAGCCGACAATGGAAGCTGCAAAGATAGAAGACTACACTACCGAAGGCTCATTCACAGGTAAAGAGCTCGAATATATGAAAGCTGCTCACCCATTTATGGGAAGAGATTCTCTCGTTATCGTTGGCGATCACGTTACGCTTGAAAGCGGTACAGGATGCGTTCATACAGCTCCTGGCTTCGGTGTAGACGACTTTGAAGTATGCAAGAAATATCCTGAGATCGGCATTGTTGTTCCTGTTGACGCAAAGGGTATCCAAACTCCTGAGGCAGGCAAATATGCAGGCCTTTCTACCACAGATTCCAACAAGATCATTGCTAAGGATCTTGAAGAGAGCGGCGCACTTTTCGCACTCGAAAAGATCGTCCACCAGTATCCTCACTGCTGGAGATGTAAGAATCCTATCCTTTTCAGAGCAACTGAACAGTGGTTCTGTTCCGTAAAGGGCTTTAAGGATAATGCTATCGAAAACATCAGCAAGGTTCAGTGGATACCTGAATGGGGCGAAGAGCGTATCAAGGGTATGGTAAACGACAGAAGTGACTGGTGTATTTCCCGTCAGAGAACATGGGGCGTGCCTATCCCGGTATTCTACTGCAAGGACTGCGGCAAGCCTATCGTTACAGATGAAACTATCAAGAAGACTTCCGAACTCTTCCGCAAAGAGGGTTCTGACGCTTGGTATATCCACGATGTAAAGGATCTCATTCCTGAGGGACTTAAGTGCGAATGCGGCTGCACAGAATTTGTCAAGGAAACAGATATCTTTGACGTTTGGTTCGACAGCGGCGTTACACATAAGGCTGTTATGGAAGAACGCGGATTTGATACACCTGTTGACCTTTATCTCGAGGGTGCAGACCAGTACAGAGGTTGGTTCCAGTCCTCACTCCTCACATCTTCCGCTATCTATGGCAGAGCACCTTACAAGGCTGTATGTACTCACGGCTGGGTAGTTGACGGCGAGGGTAAGACAATGCATAAATCCCTCGGAAACGGTGTTGACCCGAGCGAGATCACAGATAAATACGGCGCAGATATCCTCAGACTTTGGGTCGCTTCTTCCGATTATCACGCTGATGTTCGTTTCTCAAATGAAATTCTTAAGCAGCTTACCGATACCTATAAGAAGATCCGTAACACTGCACGTTATATCCTCGGAAACCTCGGCGACAGCAATGGTTTCGATGTAAAGAATGATATTGTTCCTATAAATGAACTTCATGAAATCGATAAGTGGGCATTGCTCCGCCTTAACGCTCTTATCGAAAAGTGCAAGGCTGCTTACGATGCATTTGATTTTCATGTTGCAATTCACGGAATCCATAATTTCTGTGTAACAGATATGTCCAACTTCTATCTTGATATCATCAAGGACAGACTTTACTGCACGGGCGAAAAATCCGCTGACAGGCGCGCTGCTCAGACAGCAATGTACTACATCATCAGCGCCCTTTCCCGTCTTGTTGCTCCTGTTCTTGCTTTCACAGCAGAAGAAATTTGGAAGTATATGCCACATTCTGAAACAGACGATACAAACAGCGTTATGATGAATGACTTCCCGACACCAATTGACGTTCAGGTCGATGATGCATTTGTTGAGAAGTGGAATTTCATCTACCAGCTCCGTGCTGATGCAACAAAGGCACTCGAAGTTAAGCGTGCTGACAAGTTTATCGGAGCTTCACTTGAAGCAAAGGTAATTATCCATGTAAATGGTGATGCTTCACTTCATGCAAAGCTTGACAGCTACTCCGATATTCTTGCAAAGGTATTCATTGTTTCGGGCGTTGAGATCATTGACGGTGGTAACGGTGAATTCAAGAGCGACTTTATGGCTGACAACCTTTCTTATGATGTTGCAAAGGCTGACGGCGAAAAGTGCGAAAGATGCTGGATCTACTCCAAGTCTGTTGGAAAGAACGTTCTTTATCCTACACTTTGCGACCGCTGCGCAGAAGAAGTAGCAAAAATTTTAAAGTAAAGAAATAGTGCAGACCGATAATTTCGGTCTGCACCATGGATATTTATATGTTGATTATTTCAATTGCAATAATTGTACTCCTTATTGCTGCCGACCAGTTCCTTAAATATTTTATGGTGAATACGGTTTTTGCCGAGGTATCCTCACGTGATTTTATCAAATTTGGTGACCTCGATGTGATCGGACTTCGCTATGTAGAAAATAGGGGAGCGGCGTTCAGCAGCTTTGAGGGGGCACGTTGGTTTCTGATAATCCTCACGCTTGCACTGATAGTTCTTCTCACCGTTTGGGTGATAAAGGACAAGAAAAAAAATCCATTTATGGTTTATAGTGCAGCAGCAGTTATCGCAGGAGGAATCGGAAATCTTATCGACCGCATAAGGCTCGGCTATGTTATCGATTATATCGAAGTTAGACTCTTCAATTTTGCTATATTCAATTTTGCCGATATTTGTGTTGTCCTTGGTGCTATCTGCCTTGTGATCTATGTTTGCTTTATTGAAAACAAATCGGAGAAACAACATGGATGAGTTTTTCTTTACCGTAGAAAACCTCGAAAACGGGGAACAGATACGAATTGACAAATGGCTGAGCGACAATTGTGCTGATCTTACGCGTTCAATGCTACAAAAGCTTATAAAAGACGGTCAGGTCACGCTTAATGGCAAAACTGTCAGCAAAAGCTGTTCCGTAAAAAATGGAGATAATATTTCCGTAATTGTACCTGAGCCTACAGAACTTGATGTAACGGCTGAAAATATCCCGATAGAAATAGTCTATGAAGACGATGATCTTCTCGTTGTAAATAAGCCAAAAGGAATGGTTGTTCACCCTGCATCAGGTAATTACAGCGGAACGTTGGTCAATGCTTTGCTCTATCACTGCAAGGACAGACTCTCATCTATCAATGGAGTTATACGTCCCGGAATAGTTCATCGAATCGACAAAAATACCAGCGGGCTTTTGATAGTTGCAAAGACAGACCGTGCACATCTTGGACTTGCTGAGCAAATAAAGGCTCATACATTTACACGAGAGTATCAAGCCGTAATATGCGGTCGTCTAAAAGAAAGTCACGGTATTATCGAAGCTCCTATAGGCAGACATCCTGTTGACCGAAAAAAAATGTGCGTGACTGAGAAAAATTCAAAGCCTGCAAAGACGGAATATACTGTTCTTGAAGAATACAATGGCTATTCGCTTGTAAAGTTAAAACTCTTTACAGGAAGGACTCATCAGATACGAGTACACATGGCATATATAGGTCACCCTGTATTTGGTGATGATGTTTACGGAAAACCGTCCAAACTCTGTGAAGGCCAATGCCTTCACGCCAAGAAAATAGGCTTTGTTCATCCTGTTGACGGAAAATATTACGAATTTGACAGTGAATTACCCGATTACTTTAAATCGGTCATCAATAAACTGAAAAAAATGTAGGTTTTTAGCCATGAAAGATTTATCCAATGTAATTTTTATTACTGACATGGACGGAACGCTGCTTCCTGCCAACAAGCGGCTCAACCAAAAAGATCTTGACGCAATTTTTGATTTCCGAAAATTCGGAGGAAGATTTACCGTCGCAACGGGCAGAACAGTTCAGTCTGCATCACAGTATTTCGACACATTGCAGCTTGATGAACCTATGATCGTGCTGAATGGCGGTGCAATTTATGACTGCAAGGACAGAAAATATGCATGGCAGAACTTTGTTGATTTGTCAGCATACGAAGCTGTAAAGGATATACTTGAAAACTTTCCAAAAGTCGGCGCGGAAATAGACCTCTCCGATGAGATACTTGTTCCGCAATACAGTATTCAGGAAGAATATCATATTGACATTTCTTATAAGGATATAACTCCACGTTCAGCAGATATAAAAGACATCTCTCCCAAGGGTTGGTGCAAGGTTCTTTTTGCTGCCGATTCAGACGAGATAGATAAACTTACCGAATATACCAAGAATAAAGGTTGGGGCAACCTGACTTTTGTCCGTTCAAGCAAATATTTTTATGAGATACTACCGAATGGCTGCTCAAAGGGTACAGCACTCAAAAAAATGCTTGAATTATACCGCGGTTATGGATATACCGTCGCTGCCTGCGGTGACTTTAACAATGATATTGAAATGCTGCAGAACGCAGATATCCCGATAGCACCTGCAAATGCTTTGGACGAAGTGAAAAAGATCGCCTGCATGGTCACAAAAGCAGATTGTGATAACGGAGCAGTCGCCGAGGCACTTTATTATGTCATGAATGTTCTTTAACGGACATTTAAATATACGGAGGTATGAATATGGATGCAACAATAAAAAAACAGCTTGAAAAAACAGCCTGCAAAGTCAGAATGGGCGTTATCGAGGGCGTTTACAACGCTAAATCGGGTCACCCGGGCGGATCGCTCTCAATAAGCGATGTTCTTACTTATCTCTACTTTGCGAAGCTTAATGTTGACCCTAAGAACCCCAAGTGGGCTGACAGAGATCGTTTCGTTCTTTCAAAAGGACACTGCGCTCCTGCACTTTATGCAGTTCTTGCAGAAAGAGGCTTCTTTGACAAGTCTGAGCTTAAAAAGCTCCGTCACATCGGTGCAATGCTTCAGGGTCACCCTGATATGAAAGGTACACCGGGCGTTGATATGAGCACAGGTTCACTCGGTCAGGGCATCTCTGCTGCTGCAGGTATGGCTCTCGGCGGCAAGCTTTCTTCCGCTTCTTACAAGGTTTACACTATCCTCGGTGATGGTGAGATTGAAGAAGGTCAGGTTTGGGAAGCTGCAATGTTCTCCGCTCACAACAAGCTCGATAATCTCGTTGCTATCGTTGACAACAACGGCTTGCAGATCGACGGTAAGATCACCGATGTTTGCTCACCTATGCCTATCACAGACAAGTTTGAAGCTTTCGGCTGGCACGTTATCACAATGAACGCACACGATTTTGATGATATTGAAAGAGCTTTTGATGAAGCTGAAAAGATCAACGGCAAGCCTGTTGCTATCGTTATGACAAGCGTTAAGGGCAAGGGCGTTTCGTTCATGGAAAATCAGGTTGGCTGGCACGGTACAGCTCCTAATGCTGAGCAGTATGCACAGGCAATGGATGAACTCAACAAAACATTAGAAAGCTTGGAGGACTAAGAACATGGCAGATATAATCAAAAAAGCTACCAGAGAAAGCTACGGCGAGGCTCTCGCAGCACTTGCCGATGAATATGAAGATCTTATCGTACTTGATGCTGACCTTGCTGCTGCAACCAAAACAGGCATTTTCAAGAAAGCTCATCCTGAACGTTTCATAGACTGCGGTATTGCAGAAGCTAATATGATGGGTGTTGCTGCAGGTCTTTCGACAACAGGCAAAAAGGTTTTCGCAAGCTCTTTTGCAATGTTTGCTGCAGGCAGAGCTTATGAGATCGTTCGCAACTCTATCGGATATCCTCACCTTAACGTAAAGATCGGTGCAACTCATGCAGGTATCTCCGTTGGTGAAGACGGTGCTACACATCAGTGCAACGAAGATATCGCACTTATGAGAACTATTCCGGGTATGACAATTATTTGTCCTGCCGATGATGTTGAAACAAAGGCTGCTGTTAAGGCTGCTCTCGACTTCAACGGCCCTGTATATATGCGTTTTGGTCGTCTTGCTGTTGAGAATTTCAACGATAAGGATACTTACAAGTTTGAACTTGGCAAGGGAATCCAGCTCCGTGACGGCAATGATGTAACTATCATCGCAACAGGTCTTATGGTTGGCGAAGCAAGAAAAGCAGCTGATATGCTTGCAGAAAAAGGCATCTCTGCAAGAGTTATCAATATGCACACCATAAAGCCTATCGACAAGGATATCATCTACAAGGCTGCAAAGGAAACAGGCGTTATCGTAACAGCCGAGGAACACAGCGTTATCGGCGGACTTGGTTCTGCTGTTGCTGACGTTGTAACAGAATGCTGCCCTGTTCCTGTTGTAAAGGTTGGCGTAAATGATGTATTCGGTCACTCCGGTCCTGCTGTTGATCTTCTCAAGGAATTCGGACTTTGCGCTGAAAACATTGCTGAAAAAGCTGAAGCTGCCGTAAAGCTCAAAAAGTAATTTTGTAATAAAACGCAATATAAACGGGTACAATTTGTATTAAAGTAAGCCAAAGGCTTTCGTTTGCAAACTGTATCCGTTTTTTGTCAGGGTGAATTATGGATAAAAATATAATTGACAGAGTTAATGAATTAAGAACTACACTTGAACAGTATAATTACGAATACTATGTAATGGATAATCCATCTGTCGAGGACTACACCTACGATATGATGATGCAGGAGCTTAAAGCGCTTGAAGAAAAGTATCCCGAGCTTGCCGATCCTAATTCACCAACGCAGCGTGTCGGCGGCGAGGCGCTCAATGACTTTGAAAAAGTTGAGCATAAAATACAAATGGGAAGCCTGCAGGACGTTTTTGACTTTGAACAGGTCAGAGCCTTTACAGAGCGTTGTCAGACAGAGGTTTCTGATCCCGAGTATGTAGTTGAACCGAAAATAGACGGCCTTTCGGTTTCGCTTGAATATGAAAACGGCAGCTTTGTTCGCGGTTCGACAAGAGGTGACGGTTTCATCGGAGAAAATGTTACTGCTAACCTTAAAACGATAAAATCTATTCCTCTGAAACTCAAAGAATCTATTCCTTACCTTGAAGTCAGGGGGGAGGTTTATATGTCGCTGCCTGTTTTTGATGAGCTTGTCAAAACGCAGGAAGACAACGGGGAAGTGCCGTTCAAAAATCCGAGAAACGCTGCCGCAGGCTCACTTCGTCAAAAGAATCCTAAGATTGCGGCATCAAGAAAGCTTGACATATTCGTTTTCAATATTCAGCAAATAGAGGGTAAAGAACTAACATCGCATAAACAGTCGCTTGATTTTCTCAAAAGTCTTGGCTTTAAGGTTATTGCAGATTATCAAAAAGTCGAAACCTATGAACAGGTCAAGGCGCGTATCAATGCAATAGGTGATATGAGAGGAAGATATTCGTTCGATATTGACGGCGTTGTTGTAAAGGTCGATGACTTTGCACAGCGAACCACTCTCGGGGCTACCGCAAAAGTTCCGAAATGGGCGGTCGCATATAAATTTCCTCCCGAGGAAAAGAAAACCAAGCTGCTTGATATTGAAGTAAATGTCGGAAGAACTGGTGCGATAACTCCTGTGGCGATTTTTGAACCAGTTAAGCTTGCAGGAACAAGCGTCAGCAGAGCTACACTCCATAATCAGGAGTTTATCGATGAAAAGGATATCCGCATCGGCGACGAGATAATGGTTCGTAAGGCAGGGGAGATCATTCCCGAGGTTATTTCCTCTGTTTCGCATCAAGAAGGTTCTGAACCATATAAACTTCCCGACAAATGCCCCGTCTGCGGAGCTGAAACAGTTCGCTTTGCCGATGAAGCCGCACTTCGCTGCACAAACATCGACTGTCCTGCGCAGATAAAACGAAATATTATCCATTTTGCAAGCAAGGGCGCAATGAACATTGACGGAATGGGCGATGCGGTCGTTGGAATGTTACTTGATGCACATCTTATCAAAAACATCGAAAACATTTACAGCCTAAACGTCAACGAACTTGAAACGCTTGAACGCTTTGGCAGAAAATCCGCTGAAAATCTTATTGCTGCCATTGAAAAATCGAAGGATAATCCGCTTGACCGTGTAATTTTCGGTCTTGGAATACGAAATATCGGCTCTGCGGCTGCAAAGCTTTTGTGTGAAAAATTCGGAAGCATAGACAAAATAATGTCTGCTACTGCCGAGGAGATCGCTGAGATAGACGGTTTCGGTGCGGTTATGTCCGAGAATGTTGAGAAAGCCTTTTCAGAAGTACATTTCCGAGAGCTTGTTAAGGCACTTCGCGAAAAGGGCGTAAAAATGGAATACACCTCGCAGAAATCAGGTGATGACCGTTTTGCAGGAATGACATTCGTTCTTACTGGAACGCTTCCTACGCTTAAGCGTGACGAGGCTAAAGCAATGATAGAAAACTTCGGCGGTAAGGCTTCCGGTTCGGTTTCAAAGAAAACGACTTACGTTCTCGCAGGTGAAGAAGCAGGCTCAAAGCTTACAAAAGCACAGGAGCTTGGCATAAAAATAATCAGTGAAGAAGAATTTCTTGAAATGCTGAAATAAACTAAAAGGGACTTTGCGGTCAATGCAAAGTCCCTTAAATTATATGGAGGAATTATTAGAAATTGTTACATTACAGATGTTCCGTTATCAACGGGAATGATTATCGCACAAAGAATATATGCGATAGCGGCTACTCCGAACGAACAGAGTGCAAGTATCGCCCAGATAACTCTTATTACTGTTGGGTCAATTCCAAAATAGTTTGCAAAACCTGCGCAAACGCCGCAGATTACCTTGTTGTCATTTGATCTTAAAAGTTTTTTCATAGCTGTTTTCTCCTTATGTTATTCATAAAAGTCAATGGAACAATTTCCCGCGAGAACTGAAATATTGATCTTGTCGTCAGAATAGGTATTCTCACTAAGATCATATCCACTTTCGATCTCACCGACTTTGACCTTTGCATTGATCGTATAATCGGAAGGGAAACCTTTAAGCGTCAAATCTGCATTTCCGACATCAATATCAATGTTACTGCTTCCGTTTAACATAGTATTATAAATATTTATATTTCCGGAAACCATATCAGCGTTTAACGCTGTAATATCAGAACCGTAAAAATATGCACTTCCGAGAGTATTTGTTATATTGCACGACTCAGATACAGTTGAATTGTTTATCTCAATATTTCCGCAGTCAACGGAAATATCCATAGTATTTCCCGTAAATTCATCAATCGTTACATCACCTGCATTGCATTTGATAGTAATGTTTTTACAGCTTTTTGGAATACCGATAGAAAGCGAATCACCGTCTGTATCCTCAATTGCTTCTTTGCTGTAGTGGACATTTAATGTTCCGTCTGAATTGGTTACGGAGAGGTCATTACTGTCAAGTCCATCTGTATTGACGAAGTATTTTTCGCACTTGAATAAATTTATAGTTGCCGCTTTGCAGTTCAAAACAATGGAGTCCGCTTCATTCGAGCTGTAGGTAATTGCTGATTCATCATCATATTCATCATCATAGGGCACTGATGTATAAACCACTTCAGAAACAGTTGAACCGTCAAAATCAGGCTTTTCACTTACCGACATTATTATGCCGCCTGCAATGGAAGCCGCAATACCTATCGGTAAAAATACCGCACATACTTTTGCAAGTTTGCTCATTCGATAACACCTCCCGCAAGATTTTTGACAGTCTTGGCTGTCCATTTAACTATCTTCGGAAGAAGTTTTACTGCCAAAAGAAGTCCGAGCGGCAGGAATATCATTGTAAGACCTGCGCAAAGGATCGATGCACCAAGCATATATGCCGACATTTTAAAAATCGCTACGAGCAGGACAACAAACGCACCGATAAGACAGCCGACCGCTCCGAGAATCAGTCCGAGCGCAATACAGCCTATCGTAATTACAGCAGGGGCAATAACGAATACGATAAGAAGTACGAACAGTACAAAACCTACTGTATCAGATGAACCTGCCGAAGAACTGCGGCTGTAACTGCCGTTCCTTTTATAGGAGTTATCATAGTTATTGTTATTCGTATTTGTGTTGGACGAATATGCATCATCGTTCTTGTAGCCGCCGTAGTTTTCCTTGTATTTGTCGTAAGAGCCGATTTTATCATCAGCACTTTCATTTGAAGCTGACGAACTATTTGAATCAGCATAATTATAAGCTGTATACTGCGTATGAGGCTGCTGAGGCGCTGCATCGGGAGCAATATCGGGTTCAACTTCTTCCGATGCTGTCGAGTTGTAATTTGCGGAAATGCTTGCCTTGTAGTTGGCAAATGATTTGCTCTTTGAATAAGCAGACTGTTCGCAGATTATGCTCTTTGCAAGTGCAAAAGGCTTGCCGAGTTCGGAGATGACCTGCTGCTCATTCTCAGAACCTGCATCTTCAAAATATTCTTCATAAAACTGGAGCGCGTTTGCGCGTTCTTCTTCTGAGAGAGAAGCAAGGTGCGCCTCCAATTCGGAAAGGTATTCTTGTTTATTCATTGTTTTCACTCCTGTTGTCTTCGGAATTTATCATAAGTTTGTCGATTTTTTCTTTATAGATGATCCATTCACTTTGATAATCCTCAAGCTGTTTTAATCCCTCGTCTGTAATTTTGTAGTATCTTCTGTTTCTTCCCATATACTCCTGATCGTAGCTTTCAAGGAAGTTATTTTTCAGAAGACGGCGAAGAACGGGATAGAGTGTCGATTCCGACATATCCATTGCTTCGCGTATCTCCTGAGTAATTTTATAACCGTAGGTATCTTCCTTTGAAACGACCGAGAGTACAAGAGCGTCCAGTAACGCTGCACTTACCGGAAAAGCCATATTTATGTACCTCCTTGGTGTAAAAGAAATGCTGATCTCAAAAATCAACTTTTTCTTAACTCTGTATATATTATATGCCGTATAATATATTATGTCAATACATATACGGCATTTTTTATTATTATTTGTATTAAATTATAAATTCTAAAGCATATTTCTGTTGATTTTGTTCAAAAAAACAATATCAACCTTCCATTTCTTCCGAAAGCATAAGCCATTCATCGGAATATTCGGACGAAAGAAGCTTTTTCTGCTCAAATTCGGCACATTTTTCCTGCATAAGCTGATAATCCTGACAAACATCAGGTGAAGCCATTTCTTCCTGCAAAGCCTGCATTTCCGATTCAAGCTTTTCGATCTCTTTTTCAAGCTCACGAATACGGTTTCGCTTTTTTGCATCGGCCGAACGCTGTTCCTTGCTTCGGTATGCCTTAACGCTCTTTTCAGCAGCCTCCTGCTTTGCCTTTTCCGCCTTCTGCATTTCTATCTGCTTTTCTTCAGCAAGCTGTTTTGCTCGCTTTACTTCCATATATTCATCGAATCCGCCATTAAAACTTTCGACAGAATCGGGAGTTATCTCGAGTATCCTTGTAGCAAGTCTGTTGAGAAGATAACGGTCATGCGATACGAAAATTATCGTTCCGTCATAATCGCAGAGTGCCTTCTCAAGAACTTCCTTGGTATCAATATCAAGGTGGTTCGTAGGTTCGTCCAAAATGAGCACATTTCCGCGTTCAAGCATCATTATAGCGAAGCAAAGCTTTGCACGTTCACCGCCGCTTATAACGCTGATAGGTTTGAAAACATTCTCTCCAACCATTCGTACAGAGCCGAGAATAGAGCGTATCTCCAAGTCGCTCATTGTACGATAGCGCGAGTGAACTTCTTCCATAACAGTCTTGTTGAAATCAAGCTGTGAGTTTTCCTGATCGAAATAGGATATCTTTATGTTCTTTGTCCACTCGACCGAACCGTGAGAGCAGGGGAGAATATGCTGGATAATTTTCAGAAGCGTTGATTTTCCGATACCGTTTGAGCCGATAATACCAAGCTTTTCTCCACGCTTGACCTCAAACGAAAGGTTGTCAACAAGTGTTTTTCTGTCATAACCACTGCCGACCGAAACATCAATATTTTTTACCGTCAGAACATCGATCGGAGGCGCGATGTCGTACTCAAACTTTATCTTTGCCGACTTAGTGTTTGTTACCGGCTTCTCTATAAGCTCCATTGCTTCAAGCTTCTTTATACGGCTTTTCGCCATATTGGAAGTTGTAGCACGGACAAGGTTTCTGTCGATGAAGTCCTGAAGCTTTGCGATCTCCTCCTGCTGTGCTTCATACTCTTTCATCTGACGAATAACGTCAGCTTCTTTAAGCTTTGTGAAAGCGGAATAGTTGCCTTTGTAGCGTTTGAGCCTGCCACGTTCTATCTCGCAGGTAGAGGTTGTCAGCTTGTCAAGGAAGTATCTGTCGTGCGAAACGATGAGCAGCGCGCCTTTATAGTCTTTCAGGTAATCTTCAAGCCACATTATTGTGTTGAAATCAAGGTGGTTCGTAGGTTCATCAAGGATAAGCAGATTTGGATTTTCAAGTAAAAGCTTTGAAAGTGCAAGACGTGTCTTTTCGCCGCCGCTCAGAGTAGATATAACTCTGTCGTAGGTTTCCGTGCCGAATCCCATGCCGTTGAGAACCTTGTTTATCTTAACATTGATAAGATAGCCGTCATTCGATTCAAATATCGCAGTCTTACGGGCATATTCTTCCGATATCTCAGCAAACTTTTTTTCATCGCTGTGTGCTTCGGGTGAAGCCATTGTTTTTTCAAGCTCACGCAGTTCGTCGCCTATCTTTAACAGCCACGAAAAAACTGACGTCATCTCTTCAATGATAGTCGATGAACGGTCAAGTCCCGTATTCTGTGCAAGAAAGCCTATAGATGCGCTTTTGGTTATTGCAACGCGCGCAACATTGGGCTCGGGCTGTGTTTCGGGTTCTTCCGTCCCTGTGATTATTCTTAAAAGCGTGGACTTTCCGCAGCCGTTTACGCCGACAAGTCCAATTCTGTCATTATCTTCAATTGTCAGCGCAACATTATCAAGAACGGTGTTTCCGTTATATATCTTGCTGACATTTTCAAGTGATAAAATCATATATGTTCTCCATTATTTTCTTTTTCAAAGTGATTTTACAATAAAACTCCATTATTGATTATACCATATTCTGAAAATAAGTCAAGAAAAAAGCCGTTCGAAATTTTATCGAACGGCTTTCAAAAAATACAATTTATATATTTGCTGCGATAACATCGCCCATTCCCGAGCAGGAAACCTTTTTCATACCCTCGGACATGATATCACCTGTACGGTAACCGTCTTTGAGAGCCTTGTCAACTGCCTTTTCAACAGCATCAGCTTCTTTGTCCATATCGAATGAATAGCGAAGCATCATTGCTGCGGAAAGAATTGTCGCAATAGGATTAGCAATGTTCTGACCTGCGATATCAGGAGCAGAGCCGCCGCTCGGTTCGTAGAGGCCAAACTTTGTATCATTAAGGCTTGCAGAAGAAAGCATACCGATAGAACCCGTTATCATTGAAGCTTCATCGGAAAGGATATCGCCGAACATATTCTCTGTGAGAACAACGTCAAACTGTGCAGGATCTTTAACAAGCTGCATTGCGCAGTTATCAACGAGCATGTGCTCAACCTCAACTTCGGGGTAGTCAGCAGCAACTTCGTTTACTATCTTTCTCCAAAGTCTTGATGAATCGAGAACGTTTGCCTTGTCAACGCTTGTAACCTTTTTGCGGCGCTTCATTGCAATATCGAATGCACGGACTGCAATGCGGCGAATTTCCTTTTCGCTGTATGTGAGCGTATCGGTAGCAATCATAACGCCGTCAACTTCCTCGGTCTTTCTTGCACCGAAGTAAAGTCCA
The DNA here is from genome assembly GCA_937926145.1 of uncultured Ruminococcus sp. Taxonomy (GTDB): domain Bacteria; phylum Bacillota; class Clostridia; order Oscillospirales; family Ruminococcaceae; genus UMGS363. Next base: position 46,129 of record CALANW010000107.1, read on the forward strand.
CCCGTAAGCTCACGCATAATTACCATATCAAAGCCACGATCGGCAATCTCAGCTTTGAGTGGGCAAGCCTCTTTAAGCTCGCTGTAAAGAACAGCAGGACGAAGATTTGCGAAAAGGTTGAGCGACTTTCTTATTTTAAGAAGTCCTGCTTCGGGGCGCTTGTCAGCAGGAAGCTTATACCAAGGCGAGGTCGAGGTGTTTCCGCCGATAGACCCCATAAGTACAGCATCGGAAGCCTTTGCCTTTTCGATCGTTTCATCGGTAAGCGGAACTCCGTTCACATCGATTGAACAGCCGCCCATAAGGAGCTGTTCATAATTGAAGGTATGACCAAACTTTTCTGCAACCTTGTCAAGAACTTTCATTGCTTCGGTGACGATCTCAGGACCGATTCCGTCACCCTTTATGACAGCGATATTTTTATTCATCTGTATAACTCCTTTTACTTGATCGAATTGAGCAGACCGCCCTTGTTGATGATGTTCTGGATAAACTCGGGGAACGGTTCGGCCTGATAGGTTTCGCCCTTTGTGACATTTGTGATCTTTCCTGTGTCGAAGTCGATCTCAACCTTGTCACCGTTTTCGATCTTCTGTGATGCCTCTTTACATTCAAGGATAGGAAGTCCAACATTGATAGCATTTCTGTAGAAAATTCTTGCAAAAGTTGTTGCAATTACGCAGGAAACACCACTTGCCTTAATGGAAATAGGGGCGTGTTCACGGGAAGAACCGCAGCCGAAGTTTTCATTCGCAACGATGATATCGCCCTGCTTTACATTCTTTACGAAATCGGGGTCAATATCTTCCATACAATGCTGTGCAAGCTCTTTAGCATCGGGGGAGTTGAGGTATCTTGCGGGAATGATAACGTCTGTGTCAACGTTATCTCCGTATTTATGTACAAAACCTGAAGCTTTCATTCAATTCATCTCCTTATATCACATAACTTCTTCCGGTGAGCTGATCTTGCCCGTGATAGCCGATGCAGCAGCAACAGCAGGCGAGGAAAGATAAACCTCTGAATCGGGGTGACCCATACGACCAACAAAATTTCTGTTTGTTGTAGCGATAGCCTTTTCACCTGCGGCAAGAATACCCATGTGTCCGCCGAGGCAAGGACCGCAGGTAGGAGTTGAAACAGCGCAGCCTGCCTTGATAAATGTTTCCATATAACCGAGCTTTATGCAGTCAAGATAGATCTGCTGAGTTGCAGGAATGATGATGCAGCGAACATTCTTGTGAACGTGCTTGCCTTTGAGAATTTCAGCAGCCATTGCCATATCTTCAAGTCTGCCGTTTGTACAAGAGCCGATAACAGACTGGTCAATAACAACTTCGCCAACTTCATCGATTGTGCGTGTGTTTTCGGGAAGATGAGGGAATGCAACTGTTGGCTTGATAGTCGAAAGGTCAATATCATATACTGCATCATACTCTGCATCGGGATCAGCTTCATATACAGTATAAGGACGCTTGCAGCGACCGTCCATATATTTGATAGTAACATCATCAACAGCAAAGATACCGTTCTTGGCACCCGCTTCGATAGCCATATTAGCCATTGAAAGTCTGTCGTCCATAGAAAGGTTCTTAAGTCCGTCGCCAACGAATTCCATAGACTTATAAAGTGCACCGTCAACACCGATCATACCGATGATATGGAGGATAACATCTTTACCCATTACATACTTATTGAGTTTGCCGGTAAGATTAAACTTGATAGCGGAAGGAACTTTGAACCAAGCCATACCCGTTGCCATTCCTGCTGCCATATCGGTCGAACCAACGCCGGTAGAAAATGCACCAAGAGCGCCGTAAGTACAAGTGTGGCTGTCTGCACCAATGATGCAGTCGCCTGCGCCAACGATTCCTTTTTCGGGAAGAAGAGCGTGTTCAATGCCCATTTCGCCAACATCGTAGTAGTAGTCTATATCATATTTGGACGCGAATTCACGGCACTGCTTTGAGTTCATAGCAGATTTGATGTCCTTGTTAGGGGTAAAGTGATCCATTATCATTGTGATCTTGCTCTTATCAAAAACCTTTGTGAAACCTGCCTTGTTGAATTCGTTGATAGCAACAGGGGTCGTAACATCGTTGCCGTGTACAATATCGAGCTTGCAGTTTATAAGCTGACCTGCTTTGACAGAATCAAGTCCTGCGTGGGCAGCCAGTATTTTCTGCGTCATTGTCATACCCATTATAAAAATCGTCCTTTCAATATTTAAACTTATAGTTGCATTATAACATATTTTGTGGTATAATTCAAATACATAATATGAATATCTGATATAAATTCAGGTTATGAAAATTGGGAGTTGAATTTATGATCTCTGAAAGCAATCTGAACAGATACAGACTTTTCTGTGCAGTAGCCGAATGTGAAAGTATATCAAAAGCGGCTGAGCTTAATTACATAAGCCAGCCTGCGATAAGCAAAGCGATAACGAAAATGGAAGAAAGTCTCGGAACAGTGCTTTTTAGCCGAAATCATAGGGGAGTAACGCTCACCGATGAGGGAAAAGTGTTCTATGATGAGCTTAAATCAGCTTTTGACATAATCAAAGCAGGCGAGGACAAGCTTCGCAGCATAAACGAGCTTGGAATAGGCAGGCTTCGGCTCGGCGCAAGCTCTGTACTCTGCAAAGCAATGCTTTTACCGTATCTTAAAGGCTTTATCAACGAAAATCCGCATATAAAAATAACTATCGAGTGCCAGTCCTCGTCAAGAATACATAAAATGCTTATGGACGGAGTCATCGATGTCGGACTTATGGTAAAACCCGATAATATGACCGAACTTTCATTTATATCACTCGGCGAAATAGAAGATATCTTCACTGCAACGCCGAATTATCTTGACAATCTTGCTCTGCGCAACGAATCGGATGTATTTGAAAACGCCAATATAATGCTTCTCGACAGCGAAAATGTTTCCCGTCACCATGTTGACAAATTTTTCAAGGAAAATAACATTGAACCGAAACATATCCTCGAAGTCAGCAATATGGATATGCTCATCGAATTTACTAAAATCGGTATGGGCGTTTCCTGCGTTGTAAAGCAGTTCGTTGAAAAGGAAATAGAAAGCGGCGAACTTAAGGAAATCCCTCTTAATTCAAAGATAAACACCCGTGAAGTCGGACTTGCATTTGTAAAAACTTCACGGCTCAACGCCACAATGCAAAAATTCATTGATTATGTTAACCGTGATAAGTAAAAACTGCCGCAGGACACATAAAAACGTCTTGCGGCAGTTGGTTTTTTACTTTATTTCAAGGATAGGTTCAGCAATAGATGCACCTGCAGGTACCATAGGAAGAACGTTTATATCCTTATCGATAAGACAGTTGATAAGAACGGGGTGACCCGATGCAAGCGCTTTTTCAAGTGTAGGACGAACTTCTTCTTTTCTGCTGATAGTGTGAGCTTCAACTCCGAGAGCCTTTCCGAGCATCTCAAAATCGGTAGCCTTTTCAAGTGTTGTCTGTGAGAACTTTTTGTTGTAGAAAAGCTTCTGCCACTGACGAACCATTCCGAGAACGGAGTTATTGAATACAAGTTCGATTACGGGAAGATCATACTTTGCAAGCGTTGTAAGCTCATTCATATTCATATAAAAGCTTCCGTCGCCCGCAATATTGATAACGTATTTGTCAGGATTACCGACCTTGCTGCCGATAGCAGCACCAAGACCGTAACCCATTGTGCCAAGTCCGCCGGAAGTTGCAATGCTGTTCGGCTTAGAGAAGTTGAAGAATTCAGCTGTCCACATCTGATGCTGACCAACTTCCGTTGTGATTATAGCATTTCCGTTTGTAAGCTCACAAAGTGTTTCGAGAACATACTGCGGAAGAATGTCATCGGGGTCGGAAGAAACCTGAATAAGCGGATATTCAGCCTTCCACTTTTCAATCTCAGCCATCCATTCGTGATGATCCTGCTTTTCAAGCTTCTCATTGATAAGAGAAAGTGCAAGCTTTATATCTCCGACAACCTTATCGGTAACTTCGACATTCTTGTTGATCTCGGCACTGTCGATCTCAAACTGGAGTATCTTTTTGCCCTGCATAATTTCATCAAAGCTCTTGGCGTTGCAGGTGACACGGTCGGAAAATCTTGAACCAACAACGATCATAAGATCACATTCGCCGACAGCAAGGGAAGAAGTCTTTGTTCCGTGCATACCGAGCATACCCGTATAGCGAGGATTGGTGTTGTCAAATGCAGCCTGTCCCATAAGTGTGAGTGAAACGGGAGCGTCAACGAGATCTGCAAACTTAGCGAGCTCATCAAATGCACCTGAAAGAACTGCACCGCCGCCTGCATAGATCATCGGCTTCTTAGCAGCCGCAATAACCTTTACAGCATTTTCGATCTCTGCTTCATCAACGGAATATGTAGGCTGCATCGGTTCTTTATGTTCAAATTCGCATTTTGCAGCAGTGATATCCTTAGGAATATCAATAAGAACAGGGCCTTTTCTGCCAGAATTTGCAATATAGAAAGCTTCTCTGATAGTGTCAGCAAGCTCATTTACATCTTTAACAATATAGTTATGCTTGGTGATAGGCATTGTAATGCCGGTGATATCAACTTCCTGGAAGCTATCAAGGCCGAGGAGAGATGTTCCGACGTTTCCCGTGATAGCAACCATAGGGATACTGTCCATATATGCAGTCGCGATACCTGTAACAAGGTTTGTTGCACCCGGACCGGATGTAGCGATAACTACGCCCGTTTTACCCGTTGTACGGGAATATCCGTCAGCAGCGTGTGAAGCGCCCTGCTCATGAGAAGTAAGGATATGCTTTATCTTGTCGCTGTAATCGTAAAGTGCGTCATAAATGTTGAGCACAGCTCCGCCGGGGTAGCCGAAAACAGTATCAACTCCCTGTTCAAGAAGACATTCAAGTATGATCTGTGAACCGTTCAATATCATTTTTAGGATCTCCCTTTCAAAAAAATGAAAATGCATTATCCGACAGATAAAATATTTTGACGTGATACATCGTGAAATTATCTGTCGAATACAATATAATTTACATTTTACCTCAAAATTTACTTTTTGTCAATGGATTTTTTGTAAAGTATGGTAACTTATATAATCATCATTCCAAAACAGTTTTCGTTCTTATAAAAACCTGTCTCTTATACACATCTGACGCTGCCGACGAAGAGGAT
>CALANW010000108.1 GCA_937926145.1 uncultured Ruminococcus sp.
CTGTTTTCCCTAAAAATTTGGATTAGGGTATTGACTTTTTATAGCTGGTCTTTGAAGAGCAGATACTGCCCTGTTTTTTCGTCCAAAACGGCTTCAACGCCGAGTGCCTGACGGATAAGTCCGCTTTCTGCGGCTTCTTTCGGCGGCAGAACGCCCAAAAGCCTGCCATTTTTCATAACTGCGATCATATCCGAGTTCGAGAGCGCCATATTGAGGTCATGAAGCACTGTAACTACTGTTTTTCCGCGATTTTTCATCGCAGAAACTATATCCATAAGTTCAAACTGACTGCTTATATCAAGGTAGGTGGACGGTTCATCGAGGAGAACGATATCCGTATCCTGCGCAAGCGTCATTGCGATATACGCCCTCTGCCGCTGACCGCCCGAAAGCTCCGAAACCTTTCTGTCGGCGATGTCGGAAACGCCTGCGGCTTCGAGTGCTTCGTCCACTATCTTTTTATCCTGCGCCGTAAAACGCCGTGGGTAGCCGAGGTACGGAAATCTCCCGTGAGATGCAAGCGCGCGGACTGTAATGCTGCCCGAGTTATGCACTTGCTCCATATAGGAAATTTTCTGCGCAAGTTCGATGTGCTTCATCTCGGAAATGTCCTTTCCGTCTATCAGGACTTGTCCCCGTGACGGTTTCAGCAAGCCGCAGCACATCTGCAAAAGTGTGCTTTTTCCGCAGCCATTCGCACCTATCACCGAAGTAACGCTCCCCTCTGCGAAGCTTATGCTTATATCTTCGAGTATGTCCGTGCCGCCGTAGCCGCCGCTAAGATTTTTCAGCTCAAGCATTGTGCTTTCCCCCTTTTTTCTTCAAGAGAAGATAGATGAAGAACGGCACTCCGATATAGGAAATAACTATGCCGAGCGAAATTTCATTCGGTGAAAAGAGCGTTCTTGCCGCAATGTCGCAGACCGTGACAAACGCCGCGCCGAGCAGTACGCAGGCAGGCATTTTGTATCGGCTCTCATACCCGATGAGCCGTCCGCATATATGCGGAACGATAAGTCCGACAAAGCCGAGGATACCTGCGAAGCTTACCGCCGCTCCTGCAAGTGCCGCCGCAATTATGAGCAGTGCAAAGCGTGTCGCCTTTACGTTAAGTCCGAGTGTGAACGCTGTTTTGTCGCCGAGTGAAAGCACATCGGTTTCGTTATGTAAAAGAAACGCCGCTATTATCCCGACAGCAATTATTATCCACGCAGGGAAAAGCTTTTCGAGAGTTATATTTCCGATGCCGCCTATTTTGAACGAGGATATTCCCGACAGCGTTTCGGGGAAAAGCTCCGTCACGGTGTCCGTTCCTGCGTTGAAAAGCGAGGATATAGCCGCTCCTGCAAGTACGAGCGTAAGCTTTGAAGCTTCGGTCCTGCGCGCAATTATGTAGACTGTCATCACAGCCGCGAACGCCCCGATAAAAGCCGCCGCAGGAAGCATTTTCGCCGCCGTTGGGAACAGCGCAGAGCAAAGCACAGTGAAAAATCCTGCACCTGCGTTCACGCCAATAACTCCCGGCGAAGCGAGAGGGTTTCCGAGGACTGATTGAATTATCGCACCCGACAGCGCAAGCGCCGCTCCTGCAAGCATCGAGCCGAGAACGCGCGGCAGTCTTATGCAGTAAACTATCCTACCGTCAGGTGTGCTTTTTCCGCTTGCAAGCGCAGTAAAGACTTCACTCGGACTTAGCCGAACCGAACCAAGACATATCCCTGCGAGCGCAGATACCAAAAGCACGATGAGAAGCACAAGCAGGGTGATGAGTTTCTTATTCTTCTCCGAAAAGGATATCCGCAAGCTGCTGATATGCTTCACCCCATTTCGCATTCGGTCTGTAGTGGAAAAGCTGCTTCGGGAGGATAACGAACCGACCATTTTTCACCGCCGAAAGCTCCGACCACGCAGGATTGGAAAGCAGTGTATCGTCAAGCACCTTGCGCGCCTTTTCCTCGTCTGCGCCCATAAAAGTCACGAAGATAAAATCGGGGTCGGACTTGACTATCACTTCAAGACTGAGATCGTCAAGAAGCGTTCCGTTGTCGGCGATATTCACACAGCCGAGGTCTTTTAACATTCCGCCTGCAAGGCTCGTGCTGTCCTTTGCGTGAACAGCCGAGGACGAGGCACGGAGATACAGCACGGTCGGCGGCTCTTTGCCCGAAACGGACGCGAGAACATTGTCTATCTGCTTCTGAACCGCCTCGCCGTTCTGCTCGTAAAGGTCGGCTCTGCCAGTGATATCGGTGAATTTTTTCAGCACGGAAAGATACTCGCCGAATTCGTTCACGCTGAAATAAGCTGTGGTTATGCCCGCATTTTCAAGCGTATCGCGAAGAGCGGTGTGCTCGGCAATATCGGCTGAGAACACTGCAAAGTCAACGCCGAGGTCTATCATCATTTCGACAGACGGCGATTTCATCTTTCCGATATTGACCGTTGTTTCGGGGACTTCAAAAAGATGCTCGTCATAAGCGTCGGCAGTTGCGGCAAAAAGCTCGCCTCCCGAAAGAAGCCAAATTTCCGCAAGGCTTCCGCTGCAAAATGCGGCTCTCTGCGGCTCATCGACCGTGACTTCATAGCCGAGGTCGTCCGTAAAGGTATAGCCTGCATTTTTCTGCGGTGTGTTTTTTCCGCAGCCGACCGCAAGCATTGTTATCAGCATTAGCATGGCTATAAGAAATGCTGTTTTTTTCAGTTTCATAAAATTCCCCCAAAAACAAAAATCGGACATTATCCAAGCCGCAGCAAGGATAATGCCCGATCGCGTTATTCTTTTACGTTTTTTATGATACGCCGAAAAAGCCCTTTTTCCAAAATCAAAAAGGCAGCACAAATAAGACCGTATATACGGCCTGCTTTTTTCGCATATCATCGTTTACGTTCCGGAGTTCCGCAGACTATAAACAACACCCTGACACGGGAAAAATACAGGCAAGTATTCCGACTTATTGTCCGCCGAAAACGGCTCACATACGCCTTCCCAAGGGAAAAATACCCTCAGTGACCGACTTTACGTCATGTATGCTTAAGTTATGCCCGAAGAACGTTCATAACTGACAAAATACGGCAACGGCCTTGCTCAGGATTCACACCTGATTCCTTGTTAGGCTCGGCAGGCTTTTACAAAAGCGCTGCTTTTGCACCTATATTTCGACAAATATTCATATAGTGGTTATTTTATCACCTTAGTTTTTCCTTGTCAAGGTTTTTTTTGTGAATTTGGTCCTATACTATATAAATATGTAGTTTTTACTGAAAAAGCACGGCAATTACATTTCCGTATGCATTAAACGAACATTTTGAAAACAGCTTTTTATGTACTTTATTAAAAATAATACCCCAAAGCTTAATTATTGCCCAATATTTACATTTTTAGCTAAAACAATATTACATAAAATCATACTAAAT
>CALANW010000109.1 GCA_937926145.1 uncultured Ruminococcus sp.
GTATCAGCAAATGTTAAAATATTATAAATAAGATATTCTGTGTTTTATCGAAAATTCGTAAATTTTAGTTTTTTATATCATAAAAACAGCTTCATTCGTCAGGGAGTGCGGCTGTATTCATCTTTATTCTCCGAACAAGGGGTGATACGTTGAAAATTCGGTTGAAGCTGATGACATTATTGTCTTTGCTCACTGTTATACCCGTGCTTATCGTCTGCTCCGTAGCTTCAAAAGTCATAAAGCAGGATAACTATGACTATTTGCAGAGAAGTATGTACTATGCCATCAAAAGTCAGGCAGAGGACATCAATTCGCTTTGCTCCGAAATGATATCCGCAACCAAAAATATCTCCGTTTCGCGGAATATTTCCGAATATGTTGCCGAAACGACGAGCGGAAGCTACTCCCTTTCCGAAGATGATCCGAAGTACCTCGAAGTTATCCACGACCTTGAGATCTATTCCAAGAGCGGAACGATAATCAAATCTATGCTCATCAACAATTCGGGTATCGTCGTTGCTTCGACCGCAAACGACAGCAGCCTCGGCAAAAAGCTTCCGAACTATAAGGAGCTTCTTGCACTCGCAGTCAAGAACGGCGGCATCAGCAGCCTGACGCTCAGCAGCGACAATAACAAGAAATCCCCCGTTTTCACCGTTTCAAAGGTGATCTATTCCGACACTAATGAAAAGGTCGGCATTGTCTACGTTATATACGATTCGCAGTGCCTGCAAAAATACATCAACAATATCCAGACCGACAAATACACGATAGTTTCCCTTATGGACGCTGACGGAAACGTTCTCGAATACCCGTTCAGAACGATCTCGCACTACTCGAACACGAAGAATTATTCTTCTTATACCGAGCAGCTCAACTACCTTTTCCGCACGGAAAATAACTCGGAATATATCGACACACTCATCAGCGATGACAGCGGCAAAAAGAGCTACTATGCTTCGCCTATCGGAAACACGGGCTGGTTTCTCGTTGCATCGACCGAAATGACAGGCATAAGAAGCCTTTCGGATGCGTCAAATTCGTCTGTAACAACTACCACAACAATACTTATCATTGCCCTGCTGATAATCGTTTTCTTCCTCACAGGCAGCTTCGTAAAACCGATAAAATCTATCCTTGCTACTTTCAATGAAAAGCAGAAGGGCAACACAGCCGCGCGCTTTGACGAATCACGCAGGGACGAATTCAGCATTATCGGTCACTCTTTCAACACTATCCTCGACAATATCAGCGAAAGCGAACAGCGTTACCGCACTATCGTCGAGATGACGAACAATATCACATTCGAAATAAACTACAAGAAAAACACTGTTTTCGTTTCTAAAAACTTCAACAAGAAGTTCAGCTTCCGTGCAAAGGACGATTCGCTCAAGGAAAGCTTCATCTATAAAGTCAGAGTCCACAAAGATGATAAGGAACGCTACCTTAATGATATGGACCGTATCCTTGGACCGAAAGCGAACTTTATTCAGGGCGAATACCGTATAAAGAGCATCTACGGCGACTTTATATGGGTAATGATAAAGGCTACGAAGTTCTTCGACCGTAATGAAGCTCCGTCCAAGATAATCGGCGTTATCGTCGATATCGACCGCGAAAAGAAGAGCGAAATGCATCTTCTCCAGCGCGCAAACTATGATAACCTTACCCAGCTTTACAACCGCGAAAGTTTCCTCAAAGCTGTTACCGACAGACTTTCTTCCTCGATGTATAAGAAGTCGCTCGATGCAGTTATGTTCATCGACCTTGACGACTTCAAATACTTCAATGATGAATTTGGTCACGCCTGCGGTGATGAAGTCCTTAAATTCGTTGCCGATACTTTAAAGGAAATAACCTTTGAACGCGGCTTCGCAGGACGTTTCGGCGGCGATGAATTCGTTGCCTGCATTACGGATTTTGCACTCTTCGGCGACGCAGGAAAGGTTGCTCAGGAGATCATCGATATCCTCGGAAACGGATTTATCTCCGAATCAACAAACAAGCGACTTTACATCAAATGCTCGATCGGTATCGCATTCCTCTATGAAAGCGGCAAGACCACGAATGAGGTCATTGCGGCAGCCGATGAAGCAATGTACAACATAAAGAAGCACGGCAAATCCTCTTACGCTTATGCAAAGTCGGCATCGAAGAACTCGAAGTACCCCGATGTTCTCGCACCGACAACAAGTTCGATCGATTCGGACAATATCCCCTCCAACGGAGGTTCAAGCTCACGCTATAAAAATACAGCCCCCGAGCCGCCAAAGGAAGACACCAAACCCGAAGAGTCAAAGCCGTCGATAGATGTTGACGCTAACTTTTTTAACCCGCTTTTCTGAAAAAAGTTAGAAAAGGCTTGACATCAGTCGTTTTTTCTGATATTATATAAAATATTAAAAGGGAGTAGTTTTCACGCATCTGCGTGAATGAGCAGTCAACATACCCCGAGCGCATGACGTTCGTGGCTGTTCACTCTGTTATGGGAACAAGACTTTTAGTGCATTATACCGTTTGACGGTACATTGCACTAAAGGTCTTTTTTTATTAAGAAAAGGAAGGTAAAAACTATGGAACTTTTTTGGCAGATCATTCTCCTCATCGTTGGCTTCGCCTTGTTGATAAAAGGCGCAGACTTCTTCGTTGACGGCGCGGCAGGCGTTGCAGACAAATTCGGTATCCCCCAGATAATCATCGGTCTTACTATTGTCGCTTTCGGCACAAGCGCCCCCGAAGCCGCTGTCAGCATCACATCGGCACTCAAAGGCTCGGCTTCGCTCGCAGTCGGAAATGTCCTTGGAAGCAATATCCTCAATGTGCTTATAATTCTCGGTGTGACGGCAGTTATCCGCCCGATAACAATGCAAAACCAAACCTACAAGATCGAACTCCCGTTTGTAATGTTTTCAACCGTCCTTTTGGGTGTGCTTGGATATATCGGCGGCTCGATAAACTTCGTTGACGGCATCATTCTTTGGGTATTTATGATACTTTTCCTCGTTTATCTTTTCCAATCCGCCAAAAAGGGTAAGACAGACCTTGTTGAAATGCCCGATGAGGACGGAGAAGCTGCAAAGCCCAAGCCCATATGGCTTCTTATCCTGCTCATCATCGGCGGTGGTGCAATGATCGTCTTCGGAAGCGACTTTACAGTTGACAGCGCAAGCTATATTGCCGCTAAATTCGGTATGAGCGAACGCCTTATCGGTCTTACGATAGTTGCGTTCGGCACTTCCCTCCCCGAGCTTGTTACATCTGTTATCGCAGCAAGAAAGGGCAACTCCGATATCGCAATCGGCAATATCGTCGGCAGTAATATCTTCAATATCCTCTTTATACTTGGCACAACTGCACTTATCACGGATATTCCGTATTCAATGAACTTCAACTTTGACGCTGTCATCGCACTTGCAGCACTTGTTATCCTCTTCGTTCTTGTTTCAAACAAAGAAAAGAAGCTCAATCGCTGGGGCGGCGCGGTAATGCTTGCTTCTTATGCGGCATATTTTGCATATATTGTTGTTAAATAAACAGATCAGTAACATATTCCCACGAGGATTAATAAATTGAGGAAAAACGGTTACAGTTCGGTTAAAAATCACAAAATATCCTTGCTTTTTTTGTTGTATATGCTATAATGATGATACGCTCACAATAGCAAAAAACAGAGACGAAATTTCGTCAAAAAACGAAAGGATGTAATTTATGAAAAAGATCTTAGCCGCTGTTGTTGCACTCGCAATGACAGGACTTCTCCTCGCAGGCTGCGGAAACAACAACGAAGCTGTTACCGAAACAACTACCGAATCAGTTACAGAATCAGTGACCGAAGCAACCGAGGAAACAACTGAGGAAACAACTGAGGAAACAACCGATGCTTCCGACGAAACAGTTGATACAGACGATACAGCAGATGCCGTTATCGACGGCGAAGAAACCGACAGCTCTGACGATACGGTACTTATGCCGATGTTCGATGAAGAGAACGTTAATCCGCTCCAAAATCTCGTTCTCGCGACAATGGGCGACTTCTCCGACTGGCCGACACTTGCTGAAGTAAACGATGAGTTTATCCTCTCCGACTACTTCCTCCTCGACAAGAACAACCCTAATTACGAACAGCTTATCGTAATGCAGTGTCCTATGAGCGCTGTAATGTGTGAGATCATCATCATCAAGGCAGACGATGTTGACGCTGCAAAGGCTGACCTCGAAGCAAGACAGAAAAAGGCACAGGACACCGATGCATTCTATCCCGATGACGTTGAGAGAGCAGGAAACTCCATCGTTGGAACAAAGGGCGACTATGCATACTTCCTCATCTGCGAAAACCCACCGGAAGCAGAAGAACTTCTTACAGCAGCAATCGAATAAAAAGTAATTATTTGCATAGCTCAATATTGTTTCGGCGTTGCGAAGCCAAATAAAGTTTACGTCCACGCTTTTCAAAGGGTGGCAGGGGTCAAGGGGGCAGAGCCACCTTGTCGCTCTCCGCAGAGAGCGAAACTCCCTAAACTTTAGCTAAACGCTTCGCCGCAATAGAAAAAATCTACCAGCTAAAAGGCGCAATTCACACCAAAAAAGGTTAAACGGATATGAGAAATCAGTTCCGTAAACCCGAAAAAGTGAATTGCGCCTATTTCTATTTTCCTCACAAAACTATCCTCGGCGTGAAATGCGCAGAGCGAAAGCGATAAGCATTTCACGCCGACATCGTTTGAACGGCGGTGAAATATGTTAGTGAAAACAGTATTTGGGGTTAGGGGCGAAATCAATATCCGCCCTGTTGTATTTATGGATTTTCACATTCATATTCCGACACAGTTCATACTGCGTTTAACCTCTCATACTGCGTTTAACCTCTCATACTGCGTTGAAGCGAAAATCCACTCACTTCGTTCGTGTATTTACGCTTCAAGGATAGTTTGTTTTAGGAAAACAGAATTGGCGCAATTCACATTTTTAGATTTACGGAACTGATTTCTCATATTTCGTTCACCTTTATTTTTGTGAATTGCGCCTTTTTAGCTGTTAAATATTTCGCTATTGCAAAAAGCTTTTTGCTGTTAGTTTAGGGAGTTTCGCTCTTGCGAGAGCGACAAGGGACGCTGTCCCCTTGACCCCTGCAAGCCTTTGAAAAGGCTTGACCTAAACTTTAGTTGGCTTCGCATTGCCCGACAAATGTCAGCTCTGCAAATAATTCCGCATTCCGAATTCCGCATTAAGCACTGACCTTGTTTCTCCACTTGCCGAAATGGTAACGTGCAACGCTCATTGCCGCAGTGAGAAGCCATGTAAGGCAGGTCGTTCCCCATACTGCCCATATTCCAACGGACGGGAACTGCAAAAGTATCAGCGCGAAGCCTATTCTGCCGATTACCTCGACAAAGCCGTTTATCATAGCGTAGGTAACGTCGCCTGCGCCGTTGAGAAGTCCCCTCGTTGTGTGGATAAGTCCGAGCGGAATGTAGAAGAACGCCGAAAGCATCAGCGCCTTTGAGCCGATGTCGATAACGGCTTCTTCCGTGACGAAAATTCCGACGATATTTCTGCTGAAAATGAGGAACAGCACGAGCATCACAAGCGCGAAAGCTATCATTATCTTCACGGTCTTGTGGTAGCCGCGAACCGTTCTGTCAACATAACCTGCGCCCATATTCTGTCCTGCAAAGGTCGAAAGCGCCGCATTGAGCGATGCAAACGGCTGCTGCACAAGCTGTTCAACGCGCATCGTTGCAGTATAAGCCGCCATGACGACTGAACCGAATCCGTTCGCAACTCGCTGTAAGAATATCATCGAAACGGATATCATCGAGTTCTGGAGCGCTATCGGAACGCCCGTCTTTATGCACTTCGAGAAGTAAATTCCGCGAAGCTTCATTTCGTCCGACGTCAGCTTGAAATACTTCACCTTTACAAATGCAAAGATCATACAGCCGACCGCCGAAACTGCCTGAGCAATGACCGTCGCAAGCGCCGCACCGTTTACGCCCATTTTGAACACGATAACGAATACAAGGTCAAGCACAACATTTATAACGCTCGCCACGATTAGGAAAACGAGCGGCGTTTTGCTGTCGCCGAGCGAACGCATAACGGCATTTATCCAGTTGTAAAGCGAAACCGCTATCGTACCAAGACACGCTATCTGCATATAACCATGCGCCGCGGAGTAGATCTCCTCAGGCGTGTTCATAAGCTTTAACAGCGGACCTGAGAGCAGAAACGCGACAATGCTTATCACCGCACCGAATATCAGCGCCGCATAAGCCGAGTTGACGATGTAGCGCTTCACGTCTTCCTCACGCGCTGCACCGAAGCACTGCGCGATAAGTATTCCCGAACCGACCGAAAGACCGATGCAGAACGTATAGAAAAAATATGTGAGCGAACCCGTTGCGCCGACCGAAGCAAGCGCATCATAGCCGAGATAACGTCCGACAATGACCGAATCCACGACATTGTAAAGCTGCTGAAAAAGGTTTCCCATGAGCAGCGGAAGTGTGAACCGAAGTATATGCGAAAGCTCGTTTCCCTCGGTCATATTTTTTTCATAAGCCATATTTTTTAGTCCTTAAAAATTTTATCAAGCTCGTCAAGCGAAACCTCTGCAGTCGGAGCAAATCTGTCCGAGCCAACATATTCCGCAAGGCTCTTGTAAAGCTGACGGCAAGGAACACTGTCCGTCTTTTTATCAAGGCGAGCCGTGCAGACGAGAAGCTTTCCGCCGCCCGTTTTCACCTCGAATATCGTTCCGAGCGAATGGTTGCGGTCGTTCGTGTCAATGGTTCTCACTGTCGGCTCTATCGGAAGTCCGTCCAATATCGCCGTACATGAACCCTCAACAGCGTCATACCACTGCGCGGTCGAGTAAATTTCACTCGGGAAACCGTCCAGCATAGCGTTGTCCTTGTCAACGAGCAAGCCGAGCGTTCCCACGGGGCTTGGTTTTTTCATCGAAACTGAAATGCTGTTAAACATATGATAGTTCCAGAAATCCGTGCAGTATGTTCCCTCTATCGACTTGTTTTCGGGGAGAGAATCGGGCATAAACAGTACATTTTCGCCGTTTGCGAGCCTTGACTTTGCCTTTTCCCAGTCGTTTTCGGCGCAGTTCGGAACTTCGCTCACCTCGGGGAATATCCACAAGTCATATCCGTTCTTTATGCCGCCCGTTTCAAGCGTAAGACGAGCCTTTGCCGCCTTTTCGAGTTTAGGCATCGCAAGCTTAACCGTTCCGATCGTCAAAACCCCGCCCTTGAAGCTGCCCTTTGCGCAAAGCTCATATTCGGTGACATCGCCGTTCGCTTCAAGCGTTATCTTCACAACGGGGTCAACATCTGCCTTTTCGGCGTAGTTGTAGAGCATAACTGGCATCTCCGCTTCTTCGCCGCAGCTCCATACGAACTTCGGCAGGCAACCGAGAATTACCCTGTCCGAGCAGAAACCTCTCCACTCCTCGGGCGAAATAACGCCCTTGCTCTCCATAAAGCTGTTCAGAATTCCGACCAGCGCAGTTCCCTGCCCCGTGAAATCCTGCAAATCGAGAAGCTGGAATCCTGAAAGTTCGTCCGAGCGCAGTGCAGTCTCTATCTCGTTCTTGTAGCATTCAGCCGCAAAGCGTCCCGAAGCCTTGAAATAGCTGTCGGCAAGGTGCGAAAGTCCTGCTTTCTCCAAGCGCTCACGGAAAATTTCAAGGTTATAAGGCTTCAAAACACCCGTGTATTTCTCTATCTCATTATAATCGGGGTACATAAAATACTGTCCGACCTCGTGCGAAATTACTGGAATTTCGGGGATAAATTCGCTGCCGCCCTCGCCGAACGAAACAGTCTTTACTCCCGTTCCGTACTGGATTTCGATAGTTCCGCCCTTTGTTTCGCCGTCCGAAACAACATTCGGCGCGATTATTTCATCATAGTTATAGTTTGAATTCGGTGCTGCCGTCTGAATGTGTCCGAGCGGCGCATCGCACATCGCATAAGAACCTCTGAAAAGTCGGTCGCGCGAGAAACGAACGCCGACAAAGAGATCATCGCCCTCAACAACGCACGGAATGAACTGGAAGTTGTTTGACCCCTGCGTGTAGAGGTGTCTGTTATCGTGCGCTTTGTAGCCGAGCAGGATCTCATTCAAGCGCTCCTTGCTGCCCCAAAGCTCATTTCCGAGCGAAAGCGCAAAGAATGACGGGTGCGAGCCAAATTCGTCCAGAATTCGATAGCCCTCTTCGATAAGATAGCGCTGACCGTCGTTAAGTTCCTCCTCGACCGTGCCCCAGAACGGCAGCTCGGGTTCAAGGTAGATGCCTAGCTCGTCGGCAGCCTCAAATGCAGCCTCAGGCGGACAGCAGGTGTGGAAACGATAGTGGTTTATGCCGTGTTCCTTTGCGGTCGTCATAACTTTCAGCCACGATGCCTTGTCCATAGGCGCAGCGCCCGTCATCGGAAAGATCATTCCATCGTGTTTTCCGCGCAGGAACGCTCTTTCGCCGTTTATAAGGAGCTTTCTGCCGTTTGTTTCGTACTTTTTCAAGCCGAAAGTGACCGTCTGAACGTCCTCGCCGCAGGTCACTTTGAGCGTGTACAAATTATGCTCGAACTCGCTCCAAGGCTTTGCGCCGTCAAGCTTATATTCAAACTCAAACTCGCCCTCGGCGGTGAAAGTTTCCGATTTGAAACCCTCGACCTGAACTGTAACGTCAGCGCAAGCCGTCATTTCGCCCTTTATCACAATGCTGTTCCCGTCAAACTTTGGGAAAACGCGTATCTTTTCCGCACGGACTTTTTTCTCTGCCGAAATGAACATCTCGCCGAGGATTCCAAGCCAGTTCGTCTGCGTATCGGGCGAAGTCATGTGTCCCCCCGGGACGGGATAGCCGATATTGCTGACTTTTACCGTGATATCGTTTTCGCCGTCAGAAATAAGGTCGGTAATGTTGTATTTGTGCGAAGTGCAAAGGCTGTTCTGTGTTCCTGCGGACTTGCCGTTTATGTAAACCTCGCTTATTCTTGTTCTTTCAAGCGTGAGGAAGAATTCCTCGTCCGTTTCGGATTTGCGGAGTTCGATTTTCCTGCTGTAAACTGCGCTGCCCTCAAATTTATATGGGTCGCCGAGGTAGCCGTCAACGCGTTCTTCGTTGAGCGGTGAGATTTTCATCTGAGAAACCGTTGACGGAAGCGTTGTGCTGCCGCTTGAAACCTCCGTATTTTCGGGATCGATGAGCTTATAGTCCCATTTTCCACTTATATCAAATCTTTCTGTCATACATATCCTCCAATAATGCAATTATCGCCTTTTTATTTTATCACATTATTACTGTATTTTCAAGAGATAACAACAAAAAACCGCCGTATGAAATTTTCACACGGCGGTTTTGTAATTTCAGCTTAGAGATTCTGCGCTGTTGGTGCGCTGTGGTCTGTGAAGCCTTCGTTTTTCATAATGGTTACGTTGTTATAGACAGCCATACCTGTACCTGCAGGGATAAGCTTACCGATAATAACGTTCTCCTTAAGTCCGAGGAGGTGGTCAGTCTTGCCCTTGATAGCTGCATCGGTGAGCGCTCTTGTTGTTTCCTGGAAGGAGGCAGCGGAGAGGAAGCTTTCGGAGTTGGAAGCAGCCTTCGTGATACCCTGAAGAACAGGGAAATATGTTACGAATCTGAGTCCTTCTTCGCCTGCGTCCATACGCTTCTTGATGTCTTCGTTGATCTCGGCAATTTCCTTTCTGTCAACGAGTGAGCCAGGGAGGAGATAGCTTGAACCGCTGTCATCTACCTTGACCTTCTGGAGCATCTGACGAACGATAACTTCGATGTGCTTATCGTTGATATCAACACCCTGGAGACGGTAAACCTTCTGAACTTCGGTGATGATATAGTTCTGAACAGCCTGCTGACCGTTTACTGCAAGGATATCGCCCGGGTTGATCGAGCCTTCTGTAAGAGGCTGACCTGCGGTAACTGTATCGCCTGCGGAAACCTTGATCTTATAGCCGTAAGGAACGGGATAATACTCTTCCTCGCCCGTTTCATCGCTCTTGATGATAACGTTTCTGGTCTTCTTGATCTCTTCCATACGAACCGAACCTGCTGCCTTTGCGATGATTGCAGCGTTCTTAGGACGGCGGCTTTCAAAGAGTTCTTCGACACGGGGAAGACCCTGTGTGATATCTTCTGCGGAAGCGATACCACCTGTATGGAACGTTCTCATTGTAAGCTGTGTACCAGGTTCACCGATAGACTGTGCAGCGATTACGCCGACAGCTTCGCCGACACGGACGATGTTGTTGTTTGCAAGGTTTGCACCATAGCACTTAGCACATACGCCGTTCTTAGCCTTACAGTTGAGGACGGAGCGGATAGTAACCTTTTCAACGCCGCTGTCAACGACTTTCTGTGCGTCAGCGTCGTTCATAAGTCTGTTGTGGCTCATGATGAGGTCGCCCGTTGCGGGATCGCGGAGATCTTCAAGCAGATATCTGCCGATAAGTCTTTCCTTGAGCGGTTCGATCATTTCGTTGCCGTTCTTGATAGTGTAAACTTCGATACCCTCATCAGTTCCGCAGTCTTCTTCATGAATGATGACTTCCTGCGAAACGTCAACAAGACGTCTTGTGAGGTAACCCGAGTCAGCGGTACGGAGAGCCGTATCGGCAAGTCCCTTACGGGCACCACGGGAAGAAATGAAGTATTCGAGGATGTTAAGACCCTCACGGTAGTTAGCACGAATAGGCATCTCGATAGTCGAACCCGAGGTGTTGGCGATAAGTCCACGCATACCTGCGAGCTGTCTGATCTGGTTGATAGAACCACGGGCACCGGAGTCAGCCATCATATGAATAGGATTGTTCTCGATGTCGTAGTGCTTCTTGATGCAGTTTGTGAGGTCGTCGGTAGCCTGGTTCCAAATGCTGATGAAGCGCTTGGACTTCTCGGCAGCGGAGATAAAGCCTCTCTTGTAGAGCTTGTTGATCTTCTCTACCTGAGCGTCAGCGTCAGCAACGATCTCCTTCTTTTCAGGAGGGATAAGTGCGTCGCAGACAGCAACGGTGAGGGCAGCCTTTGTGGAATATTTGTATCCGAGAGCCTTGATCTTGTCGAGAACTTCGGAAGTAACGGTCGTGCCGTGAATTCTTATGCAGCGTTCGATGATGTCGGAGAGCTGCTTCTTCTTAACGAGGAAGTCGATCTCGAGATCGAACTGCTTGTCGGAGTTCGTTCTGTCAACATAACCGAGGTTCTGCGGAATATTTTCATTGAAGATAAGTCGGCCTGCTGTACATTCGATGAGCTTGGAAACTGTCTTTCCGCCGACTTCCTTGGAAATACGAACCTTGATAGCAGCGTGAATGGAGATAACGTGAGCATCGTAAGCCATAAGAGCTTCGTTTACGTCACGGAAAATCTTGCCCTCACCCGGTTCGCCTGCCTTTTTCATTGTGAGGTAGTAAGAACCGAGCACCATATCCTGCGAAGGAACGGCAACAGGACGTCCGTCAGACGGCTTTAAAAGGTTGTTTGCAGCAAGCATAAGGAAACGTGCTTCTGCCTGAGCTTCTGCGGAAAGCGGGAGGTGGACAGCCATCTGGTCACCGTCGAAGTCAGCGTTGAACGCTGTACATACGAGCGGGTGAAGCTTGATAGCTCTGCCCTCTACGAGGATAGGCTCGAATGCCTGAATACCAAGTCTGTGAAGCGTTGGGGCACGGTTAAGGAATACGGGATGATCCTTAATAACGTTCTCGAGCGCGTCCCAAACCTCGTTCTTGGAACGTTCTACCATTTTACGGGCAGACTTGATGTTTGTAACTACCTTTGTATCTACAAGGCGCTTCATAACGAAAGGCTTGAAGAGTTCGAGAGCCATTTCCTTAGGAAGACCGCACTGGTACATCTTAAGTTCAGGACCAACGACGATAACGGAACGTCCGGAGTAGTCAACACGCTTACCGAGGAGGTTCTGACGGAAACGTCCCTGCTTACCCTTAAGCATATCGGAAAGAGATTTGAGCGCACGGTTGTTAGGACCTGTAACCGGTCTGCCGTGTCTGCCGTTGTCGATAAGTGCGTCAACAGCTTCCTGGAGCATTCTCTTTTCGTTTCTGATGATAATATCAGGTGCTTCGAGTTCGAGCATCTTCTTAAGACGGTTATTTCTGTTGATAACACGTCTGTAAAGGTCGTTGAGGTCGGAAGTTGCGTAACGTCCGCCGTCGAGCATTACCATAGGACGGATATCCGGTGGGATTACAGGGATAGCCTGCATTATCATCCAGGACGGCTTGTTGTTGGAAAGACGGAAGCTCTCGATAATTTCAAGACGCTTTAAAAGCTTGATCTTCTTCTGACCTGCAGGGAGATCTTTAAGCTCTTCCTTAAGATCATCGGAAGCCCAAGTGAGGTTATCTTTCCAGTTAGCCTTGTCAACAAGGTCGTCATAATCGCCGTTGCCGTTCTTTTCGCCGACATTGTCGAAGAAAAGGCATTCGATATAGTGCGAGCCTGTTTCAACTTCGATAACGGACTTGTGTTCTTCTTCACGAAGACGGTTGTAAGCGAGAACCTCATCTGTGTAGGTAAGGCGGTCAACAACTTCGCCGACTGTGAAGTCTTCGCTGTCAGCGTTGTCCTTGATAACGTAGTAACGTCTTGCAAGGAAGTCTGTGATCTGCTCTTCTGTAAGACCAGTTACAGCGGAGAATCTTTCGATCTTCTGACGGATAAAGTTATCATATCTGTCGGGATCGTATTCTTCGAGGAGTTCGAGGATAGCTTCTGCGCCCATTTCGGCAACGAAATCGTCCTCATACTTCTCGCGCATATCCATATATTCTTTTTCTGTGAGGAGCTGCTTTTTAACAAGCTCTGTGTTGCCCGGATCGACAACGATATACTTTGTGAAGTAAAGAATTTCTTCAAGGCGCTTCTGTGAAACTTCGATGACCTGACCGATTCTGGACGGTGTGCCCTTGAAGTACCAGATATGGGAAACAGGAGCAGCAAGCTCGATATGACCCATACGCTCACGTCTTACCTTAGCGCGTGTAACTTCAACGCCGCAGCGCTCGCAGACTTTGCCCTTGAAACGGATCTTCTTATACTTACCGCAGTGACATTCCCAGTCCTTTGTAGGTCCGAAAATTCTTTCGCAGAAAAGGCCGTCACGTTCAGGCTTCTGAGTTCTGTAGTTTATGGTTTCAGGTCTTTCAACAACGCCGTGCGACCAGCTTCTGATCTGTTCGGGGGATGCAAGACCGATTTTAATTGATTCAAATGTGTTGAATTCCAACAGCTAACACTCCTTTAAACATTTTACTCTTAAAGGCTCGTAAACCGACTCTGCATTTTGCCCGAGGGCAGCGTATAACGTTCGTTTCCACGAACCTTATACGCCTTTTGTATGCAGTTTTTCGGCATAAAACAGAATACGCAGAGAAAAACGCACTCTGTTTTGTTTATTCGGGTCAGATCAGATCGCTGTCGTCACCGTCATCGAAAGTGAGGTCATCATCATCGTCGCTGTCCCCATCTTCGTCAGCAAAATCGCCAATATCGTCATAATCCTTGTATGAGTAGCCGTCATCTTCGTCCTCGACATAAACATCGCTCATATCCATATCGTCTGCATCAGCAACAGGCTGTGGAATGATATCGTCATCATCATCGAAGGACTGCTTGAGGTCGATCTCATCACCGTCGGAGTTGAGGACCTTGACATCAAGACCGAGTGACTGGAGTTCCTTGACAAGAACTCGGAACGATTCAGGAACGCCAGGCTTAGGAACGTTCTGTCCCTTAACGATAGCTTCGTAAGTCTTAACACGTCCGACAGTATCGTCCGACTTGACTGTGAGTATTTCCTGAAGTGTATAAGCTGCACCGTAAGCTTCGAGAGCCCAAACTTCCATTTCTCCGAAACGCTGACCGCCGAACTGAGCTTTACCGCCGAGAGGCTGCTGTGTAACGAGGGAGTAAGGACCAACGGAACGTGCGTGGATCTTATCATCAACGAGGTGGTGGAGCTTGAGGTAGTACATATAACCGACTGTAACGGGGTTATCGAACTTTTCGCCCGTTCTTCCGTCGTAAACGTCGGTCTTACCGTCTTCTCTCATACCTGCCTGCTTAAACATCTCACGGATATCATCTTCGTGAGCGCCGTCGAATACAGGGGTCATTACCTTCCAGCCGAGCTTCTTTGCAGCCATACCGAGATGAACTTCAAGAACCTGACCGATGTTCATACGCGAAGGAACGCCGAGAGGGTTAAGAACGATATCGAGCGGTGTACCGTCAGGAAGGAACGGCATATCTTCGGACTTAAGGATACGGGAAACGACACCCTTGTTACCGTGACGACCAGCCATTTTATCGCCGACAGAGATCTTACGCTTCTGTGCGATGTAGCAGCGAACGAGCATATTAACGCCCGGTGCAAGCTCCTTGCACTTATCACGGGTAAATACCTTAACGTCAACGATGATACCTGCTTCACCGTGAGGAACTTTAAGGGAGTTATCACGAACTTCTCTTGCCTTTTCGCCGAAAATAGCACGGAGAAGTCTTTCTTCTGCTGTAAGCTCAGTTTCACCCTTAGGTGTTACCTTACCAACGAGGATATCACCTGCACGGACTTCAGCACCGATACGAATGATTCCGCGGTCGTCGAGATCCTTGAGAGCGTCATCGCCGACATTAGGAATGTCACGGGTGATCTCTTCAGGTCCGAGCTTTGTATCTCTTGCTTCGATCTCATATTCTTCGATATGGATAGAAGTGTACATATCTTCACGAACAACGCGTTCATTAAGGAGAACGGCGTCTTCGTAGTTGTAACCTTCCCATGTCATGAAGCCGATGAGGGCATTCTTACCAATGGAAATTTCACCGTTGCAGGTTGCAGGGCCGTCAGCGAGAACCTGACCAACGTGAACTTCTTCGCCGCAGTCAACGATAGGACGCTGATTGATGCAAGTGCCCTGGTTGGAACGCTTGAACTTGATAAGTTCGTAGGTGTGGGTTGCGCCTGTGCCGTCCTTAACGACGATCTCATCGGCGGAAACCTTTTCTACAACACCGTCATGCTTGGAAACAACGCAAACACCCGAGTCAACGGCAGCCTTGTATTCCATACCTGTACCAACGATAGGAGCTTCTGTCTTAAGAAGAGGAACAGCCTGACGCTGCATGTTTGAACCCATGAGCGCACGGTTTGCGTCATCGTTTTCGAGGAACGGAATGGAAGCAGTCGCAATGGAAACGACCATCTTAGGAGAAACGTCCATGTAGTCGATACGTTCTCTTTCACATTCGAGGATCTGATCTCTGTAACGTGCGTTTACGATAGGTCTTGCGAACTTGTGATCTTCTGTAAGAGGTTCGTTAGCCTGAGCAACCGTGTAGTTATCTTCCATATCGGCAGTCATATAAACCACCTCGTCGGTAACTACGCCCGTAGCCTTATCAACTCTTCTGTAAGGAGCTTCGATAAAGCCGTATTCATTTATTCTTGCGAAGGATGCAAGATAGGAGATAAGTCCGATGTTAGGACCTTCAGGGGTCTCGATAGGACACATTCTTCCGTAGTGGGAGTAGTGAACGTCACGAACCTCGAATCCGGCACGGTCACGGGAAAGACCGCCGGGGCCGAGGGCTGAAAGTCTTCTCTTATGAGTAAGCTCTGCGAGAGGGTTCGTCTGATCCATGAACTGTGAAAGCGGTGATGAACCGAAGAATTCCTTTATCGCAGCAGTTATAGGTCTGATATTGATGAGAGATTCCGCTGACATTGCACCCTCGTTCTGAGTCTGGGTGTTCATTCTTTCACGGATAACTCTTTCCATTCTTGCAAAACCGATTCTGAACTGGTTCTGGAGAAGCTCACCAACGGAACGGATACGTCTGTTGCCGAGGTGGTCGATATCGTCAACTGTACCAACACCTTCGCAGAGGTTGATGAAGTAGCTGATAGTAGCATAGATATCGTCAAGAATGATATGCTTTGGAACAAGCTCTTCAAGACGGCTCTTTACCATCTCTTCGATCTCTTCCTTGTCAGCGGCATTTTCAAGGATATCCTTGAGAACTGCAAAGGAAACTTTCTCGTTGATGCCGTACTTAGCAGGGTCAAAGTCAACGTAAGGAGCGATATCTACCATGCCGTTGCCGATAACCTTGACTTCTCTCTCTTCAATTCTGTGAGCGGATTCACCTGTTGGTGTGGTGTAGAATTCCTTGTGCTCAATGTCGAGCCAAACCTCGGAAACGCCAGCCTGCTCGATCTCGAGAGCCTTGTCCATTGTGATGAGATCGCCCTCGTCAGCCATAATTTCGCCAGTGAGAGGATTTGCAACGGGACGGGAAAGTCTGTGACCTGCGATTCTTGTAGCAACGCCGAGCTTCTTATTGTACTTATAGCGTCCGAAACGGGAAAGGTCATATCTTCTTGCGTCGAAGAAAAGTGTATTGATGTGGGAAACAGCGCTTTCTACCGTAGGAGGTTCGCCCGGACGGAGCTTCTTGTAAACTTCAAGGAGAGCTTCTTCCGTATTCTTTGTAGCGTCCTTCTGGAGGATAGTCTGTTCGAGGCGCTCGTCCTTGCCGAAGCGCTCTTCGATCTCGGCATCAGTACCGCAGCCGAGCGCTCTTATAAATGTAGTAAGGGGGATCTTTCTGTTCTTATCGATTCTTACATAGATAACGTCGTTGGAATCCATTTCGTATTCCAGCCAAGCACCTCTGTTAGGGATAACGGTGGTCTTGAAAAGATCCTTACCTGTTTTATCCTTTTCAACAGCGTAGTAAACACCTGGGGAACGAACGAGCTGTGAAACGATAACACGTTCTGCGCCGTTGATAACGAATGTACCGCTTTCGGTCATGAGCGGCAGATCGCAGAGATAGATATCAGCATCGCCGGAATCGACGATATCACCTGTTGCTCTATCCCATACCTTAGCCTTAACGAACATCTTTGCAGAATAAGTTACGTCAAGTTCCTTGCACTTAGCGATGGAATAGTTCGATTCGTCAGCGAGCTTAAAGTCAACAAAGCTGAGAGAATAGTTGCCGTTATAGTCCGTGATGGAGGACATATCGTGAAGAACTTCTTTAAGTCCTTCGTCCAAGAACCATTCATAAGACTTTTTCTGCACCTCAATGAGGTTAGGCATCGGCAGAACTTCGTTGATCTTTCCGAAGCTCATACGAGTTGTTTTACCAAGCTGGACAGGCTTGACATTAACCATAGGCGAGTCCCTCCTTAAAATTTTACGGGGATAATTTTCCGTTTCCGCTTTAATTTCGGACATTTGCCGAATATTTGCAAAAACAGTTGCAATTCAGAAAAAAATGTGTTATACTATTACCATACGGTAAAAACGCACATAGAATTGCATTATGATACAGTATATTATCTGTCTCTTATACACATCTGACGCTGCCGACGAA
>CALANW010000110.1 GCA_937926145.1 uncultured Ruminococcus sp.
AAAAATTAATATTTTAACATTTGATAAATTTTTGAACCGTTCAAAGCGCTACTACCTCAGCAAGCTCGCTTACATTTTTGGCAATATAATCCGCCCCGGCATCAAGCAGCTCAGGATAAGAACCATATCCGTAAAGAACGCCTGCCGTTTTTATGCCGTTTGCCCTTGCACCGATAACATCAAACTTTCTGTCGCCGACCATTAGAATTCTTGACGGGTCATCAATACCTACCTCTTTCATTGCATAAGCAATAACTTCGGCTTTCTTGACGATCTTCTCATCAAATGACGCTCCTGCAATGTATTCAAACATCTGCGACATATGGAGATGCTGAACTATTCTTCTTGCAAAAAGTTCAGGTTTTGATGTTGCGATAACAGCCTTTCGCCCCGTGTTTTCAATAAACGAAAGCAGTTTATCCACTCTCTTGTACGGCCAGCAGCGAAGAATCCCTCGGCTCTCATAATAAACTCTGTAGTAAGAGATCGCTTTTTCGGCTTCTTCATCCGAAAATCCATAATAATACATAAACGAATCTTTAAGAGGAGGTCCTACAAATATTTTGAGCGCGCTCAATTCTTTTTCAATTATCCCCATTTTCTTTAAGGCATATTGAACGGACAGAGTTATTCCGTCGCCTGAATCTATCATTGTTCCGTCAAGATCAAAAAATATATAATCGAATTGTCCCATGATCGATCTCCCGAGTACCGGCATTTCATCGGTATTTTTATAAATATAAACAAATTATATCACAACAAGTTGATTTTTTCAAGAAAAATCGCTGTTAAATCGCACATTATCCTCTATATTTTCATTTTTCGGCAAAATCGGTGTTATTTCTTGCAATTCTTTATGTAAAATGGTATAATAAAAGCATCGAAAATTCGTCCGATATAACTTATTGAAACGGAAGTGATATCTTGACACAGCCAAAACAGCACCTAAAACTTTTATATATTGCGAAAATGCTGTATGAAAAGACCGATGAAGAACACCCTATCTCCATTGCAGAAATGATACAGTGTCTTGCCGAATCCGGTATAAAAGCGGAACGAAAATCTGTTTACAGTGATATCGAAGCCCTTAAAGAATTCGGTCTTGACATTATTACCGTAAAAGGTCAGTGCAATCGTTATTATATCGCAAGCAGGCAGTTTGAACTGCCCGAGCTGAAGCTTCTCGCCGATGCGGTTTGTTCCGCTAAATTTTTGACAGAAAAGAAATCGGAGCAACTCCTGCATAAAATCGAATCGCTCGCAGGTGTCCATGAGGGTATGCTCATTGAACGTCAGGTAATGGTCGTTGACCGAGTTAAGTCGATGAACGAACAGATCTACATAAACGTTGACGCTATCCATAAAGCCATAAATGAGGGCAAACAGATCTCATTCCGTTATTTTGATTACAACACTAACAAGCAAAAAGTCTACCGCGAGGGCAAAAGAGTTTGCTCACCCTGCGCACTGACTTGGAATGATGAAAAATACTACCTTGTTTCCTACTATCTCAAATATCCCGAAAACTACACAAATTTCCGAGTTGACCGTATGTCAAATATAAAAATACTCGATGAACCCGTGCTAAGATCTCCACAAGAGCTGAACATTTCCGAATATCTCAATTCTACTTTTTCGATGTTCAGTGGAGATACTGTCGAAGCTGTACTGAAATTCGATAAAAAGCTCATAAATCCCGTTATAGACCGATTTGGAATAAATGCCGATATTGTAAACCTTGATATCGATCATTTTAAAATAAAGGTAAATATCAAAGCTCAGCCGCCGTTTTTTGCATGGCTTTTCCAATTTGGAAAATCGGCTTCGATAATCTCGCCAAAATCGCTTAAAGAAGACTACAAAAAAATGCTCACCGAAGTTATTTCAAACTTTGATGAATAAGAAAGAGGTATAAATTTATGGAGAGTAGAACAGAACTCGCTGTAGAACGCAAAAATAAAGGCTATAACTGTGCTCAGGCTGTTGCCTGCACATACTGCGACCTTGTTGGTCTGAGCGAAGAAACAATGTATAAAATAATGGAAGGCTTCGGCTCGGGATTCGGTACTACCGAGGGCACTTGCGGGGCAATAACAGGTGCAGTAGCACTCGCAGGTATGAAAAACAGCACCGCAGACCTTGAAAAAAACAGTTCAAAGGGTTCAACAGCTAAAATTTCCAGAGAAATAATGTCCCGCTTTAAAGAAGCAGCAGGCGGAACTATCTGCCGTGTACTTAAAGGAATCGATACAAAGATCGTTCTCCATTCCTGCAATGACTGCGTTCTTGATGCCGCCAAAATAGTTGAGGAAGTTGTTTTCCACGATAAATTCAACTGATTTTTCTGAGTTGTAATAAAATAAGGGAAAAAATCTGCGCCGAAATCCAATATATTCGGGATCGTCGGCTTGATTTTTTCTAAATTTTAAATGGTGTTTAGTATAAAATCCTTTTATCTAAAAATAATATTTACATATTTGATATGAAAGGATCATTTTATGGAACAGATAGCTTTTTTTGATACGAAACCTTATGATAGAGAATGGTTTCTGAAATATGGCACAAACTATAAATTCAAATTCTTTGAAAGTAAGCTCACTCCTGACAGCGCTGAGCTTGCCAAAGGCTGCAAAGCTGTGATCGCATTTGTAAATGATACGATCGATAAAAACACTATAGATGTGCTTTGCAGTGTAGGAGTTGAACTTGTGGCATTGCGCTGTGCAGGCTTTAACAACGTTGACCTGAAATATGCCAAAAACAAGATAAATGTTGTCCGCGTACCGACATACTCCCCTTATGCCGTTGCTGAACACGCAATGGCAATGCTCCTCACACTGAACCGAAAGATACACAAAGCCTACAACCGAACAAGAGAATTTAATTTCAGCCTTAACGGTCTTACGGGTTTTGACCTTTACGGAAAAACAGCCGGCATAATCGGAACGGGACAGATCGGCTGCATCTTTATGAATATATGCAAAGGCTTCGGAATGAATGTCGTTGCGTATGACCCATACCCTAAAAAGGACTCCGACATCAACTACGTTTCGCTCGATGACCTGCTCGGACAAAGCAGTATAATATCTCTCCATTGTCCGCTCACGCCCGAAACGAAGTTCATCATCAACGAAAAAAACATTAAAAAGATGAAAGACGGAGCTTTTATCGTCAATACTTCCAGAGGAAAGCTTATCGACAGCGGTGCGCTTATATCCGCGCTTAAATCCGGAAAATTAGGCGGCGCTTGTCTTGATGTTTATGAAGAGGAAACATCATTTTTCTTTGAAGACTGGTCGGGCGAAGTAATTGACGATGACGAACTTTCTGTCCTCGTTTCAATGCCTAACGTTATCATCACCTCGCATCAGGCATTTCTCACAAAAGAAGCTTTGCAGAAGATAGCAGAGGTAACGGTCTATAACCTCGATCAATTTTTCAGTGGAAAACCGCTTGATAATATTGTCGAATATACAAAATGATACCCAAAGGCGCAAGGTTCTCCCTGCGCCTTTTTTCTGTCAGCTTGCCTGCTTCATTTGTTCATACATCGTATCGGCAAAAACAGCATAACCCTTTGTCGGATTATTTATAAAAACGTGTGTGACTGCACCGACTATCTTTCCGTCTTGGATAATTGGACTTCCGCTCATTCCCTGAACAATGCCACCTGCTTCACGAAGCAGACGTTCATCGGTCACTCTTATTACCATATCACGGGAGTCCTCATTTCCCGAATGATCTATCTTTTCAATGGCTATCTCATACCGCTGGGGACGTGTTCCGCTTATGGTAGTGTAAATGTATGCTTTTCCCGTTTTTATCTCGCTGTTTAATCCGAGCGGAATAGCCTCATTTACACCAGAGAAATCATCGAGCGTCCCGAAAAGTCCCACTGTTGTATTATCGGTAAGCGTTCCCATAGAAAAAGACGAAACAAATCCTCCCACAAGCTCACCGGGAAAACCTGATTTACCCTTTTTCACTCCGCTTATCGAAACCTTTACCACTTCGCCCGAATCAAGAGGCATAAGGTTGCCTGTGTCTATATCGCAGACTGGGTGTCCAAGTCCGCCGAACTGTTTTGTTTCAGGGTCGTAAAAAGTCATAGTTCCTATACCTGCCGAGCTGTCACGCACCCATATTCCTGCACGATAACTGTCGTCCGTGCTTGATATCTGCGGACAAAGCCACGCTGTAAATTCTCTCTCATTTCGTACTGCACTTACTTTAAGTGTTTTTCCTCCGCTTGATGAAATAATATCCTCGACATCTTCATTTGATGAAACCTCTATTCCGTCAATGCTTTTTATTATATCTCCCGATTTAAGTCCGCAGCTTTCCCCCGGTGATATATAACCATTCTCCGTTTCAAAGCCGCTTACTTCAACGACAATAACACCGTCTGTCAACAGCTTTATCCCAAATGGCTCTCCGCACGGAATAAGAACAGGCGTTTCAACAGGGAAAATATTGACCACTTTTATCGGGATAAGTCCAAGAAGTTTCAGCTCCGCCTGCTCTGCGGCTTCACTGTCGATCTCGGTCAGATCGGTTTGCGAATTTGAACAGGGAACGGCATCTAACATAGCCGAGATATTCATTTTTCCGCCTTTGGTGATATAGTAATCATTTGGCAGAGTTCTGTTGAGGTATATTATAAATGCCGCTAAAGATAATATAACAGCAAATATGCAAAAAACAATGCTTTTTATAAGTTTCTGCATTTTAATTTTCCTTTCTTTCTTTCAGAACAGTGTTTGGTTTTATTAAAATTGTTCTTTGCACATATAACAAAGCCGAACACTTATTCCCGATTTTTCCGTTTTCGACTCTCGCCGAGCTGTTATTACTATTCACACTTTGAAGCTTTTTATAAATTCTAATTATATGTTATTTTAAAGCCAAGCCCGCAAAAATAATGTAAAAATAAAGAATTTTAAAAAATTACCCTTGAATGTTCTTTAAGAGTATGCTATAATGAAAACGTTATTACAAAATTGACACGGAGGAGTTTTTACGAAAAAAATTTCCAAGATCACATTCATTTTAGCGGTAATTGCGGAAGTAATATGCTGTCTTGTTCTTAATACCCTCGGCGGTGCTGCTTTCATTATGAACGGCTATGAAAAATGCGGTATTGCACTTTTCGCAAGCACGGTACTTCTTGTTGCCGCACTTGTTTTTATAAAATTCAAAAAATCACTTATACCGCTTATATTGACTATTTTTGGCTCGGCTTGCTACATTTACACGCTTGCTGTTATTGAAGCAATACCAAATGCAAAGATACCTAAGGAATATACAGAGGCTCTTTCAGCCAAGCATTTTCCGACCATTTCGGTCACTGTGCTTCTCATCCTGCTGATAATTTTTAACTTCTTCAGTGAGGAAGCTGTTCAGAAACGTTTGGAGAAAAGGAATGCCCGAAAAGCTGAAAGAGAACGCAGCCTTAATGATGACGAAAAAATACTTTGACTTATACTGGAGGAATAGATTTGAACGTAACTATAAAAGACGTTGCCAAAGCAGCAGGCGTTTCCGTTGCGACCGTTTCAAGAGTGCTTAACAAAAGCGCTACCGTTTCCGAAGCTGCCGCTGAGCAGGTAAACAACGCCATAAAAGAGCTTGGCTACAACCCCAATTTTCTCGGAAGAAACCTCCGCAAATGTGAAACCAATGTTATTCTTGCGATACTCCCCTCTACAGAACATTCGTTTTACAATGAAATAATAAAAGGTATGCAGAGCGCCGCTTCCGAAAACGGCTATGATATACTCCTTTGCACTTCAAACAGCTCACATTCCACGGAAACAAGAATGCTCGGTATGCTTTACAACAGAACTGTTGACGCTGCTGTAATGCTCGGAACTCAGCTTTCCGCTGAAGAGCTCAATGAGCTTAATGAAAAGCATTATATCGCTATCTGCTGCGAGCGTGTTGAAGGCGCAAATGTTCTCACCGTTACTGTTGACGATGAAAGCGGAGCTTATACAGCTGTAAAGAATCTTATTTCACTCGGTCACAGAAAGATCGCCATTGTTTCTACCGAAGGAATGGCTCGTTCTTCAAAAGACAGAGAACACGGCTATATAAAGGCTTTGAACGAATTTGATATTCCCGTAAGAGAAGAATATATCTATCGGGGAACATACGACCCTTACAACGGCGGAAAGGCATTTGAGCAGTTTATGGCACTCCCCGAGCCTCCGACGGCGATATTCTGCATATCCGATCTGCTTGCGGCAGGAACGATGAAAAAAGCAATTTCAAGCGGCTATAAGATCGGCGAAGATATTTCAGTATGCGGATTTGATAATATCCAAATGTGTGAACTTTACAATCCGGGCATCACGACAATAGAACAGCCTGCATTTGAGATTGGCAAAACAGTCATAAACGAGCTCGTACAGAACATAAAGCAAAATCAGAAAAAAGGCAGACACATAAAGCTGAATTACAGACTTATTCAGCGAGAATCCGTTCAGAAAGCAAAATAAAAAAACACAGTTTACTTTTTAAAACCCAAAAGTAAACTGTGTTTTTATATGCTGAGATACTTATTCAGCTTTTTCATCATTATTGTTTCTGATAACAAAAAAAGCTTGTTTTACTGAGGAAACTCCCGTTACTCTAATCTTCGTATTGTTCCTGTCGATGAGTTTCATTGACTGCTTTGGGATAATGCAATGCTCAAAGCCAAGACGTTCCGCTTCGCGGATCCGCTGAGGGATATTTGCCACACTTCGTATTTCTCCGCCAAGTCCGATCTCGCCGAAAGCTATCATTTTTTTGTCGAGTACGGTATCATAGAAACCGCTGTACAGCGCCAGTGCAACCGATAAGTCGCCTGCTGTTTCGTCAAGTCGAAAACCGCCGACAACATTAAGAAAAACATCGAGCGTTCCGAAAAACATTCCTGCACGTTTTTCAAGGACTGCGATTATCATTGCAAGGCGGTTGTAGTCAAATCCTGTGACCGTTCTTCTCGGAGCGGAAAATCCGCTTTTTGTGACAAGAGCCTGAACTTCGGCAAGTATCGGTCGGCTGCCCTCCATTATGCAGGCAACGCAGCAGCCCGAAACTCCCTCCGGTCTGCCCGAAAGCAACATTGCAGACGGATTTTCGACCTCTTCAAGTCCTGTATTGCCCATTTCAAAAACACCGATCTCGTTCGTTGAGCCGTAACGGTTTTTTACAGCACGGAGAAGTCGGTAACTGAGGTGTCTTTCGCCCTCAAAATATAGAACTGCATCAACGATATGCTCCATTACCTTTGGACCTGCGATAGCGCCGTCCTTATTTACATGGCTGACAATAAATATCGGTATTTCCTCGGATTTTGCCGTTCGCATAAACAGATTTGTACACTCCCTGACCTGCGAAATGCTGCCCGATGTGCTGTTTATCTCGCTCAAAGTCATTGTTTGAATAGAGTCGATTATCGCAATATCGGGTTTGCTCGATATTATCGTATCTGAGGCTGCACCTGCATCATTGGTCGATAAAATGTACAGATTCGGGGTATCAACGCCCAGTCGTGCGGCACGGAGCTTTATCTGACGGACACTTTCTTCTCCCGAAATATACAGTATCGAATGTTCCTCGCCGAGGTATTTGCATATCTGCAAAAGGAGTGTTGATTTTCCTATGCCGGGTTCACCGCCGAGAAGCACGAGCGAACCCTTTACAAGACCTCCGCCGAGGACACGGTCAAGCTCGCTTATTCCCGTTGAATAGCGTATCTCATCGTCCGTTCCTATCTGAGTGAGGTCTTTTATCTGCGAAGAGAGGTCACGGCTCACCGAAGCTGACGCACTTTTTAGTGAAGAGCCTTTCGGTGCAGACTGAACTTCCTGCTCTTCAAGTGTATTCCATTCGCCGCAGGACGGGCATTTACCGTTCCACTTTGAACATTCAAAGCCGCACTCCGAGCAGACATATACTATTTTAGACTTTCCTGCCATTTTATTTTTCCTTTCCGAAATAAGCACACGACCTGCTCGGGTCAGAACTTATTCCGTTGCAATGAATTCATTTATTCCCGAAAATACTGTGAATGCGACCTGCTGCTGATAATCCTTATTCGTAAGCTTTGCAGCTTCATCGGGGTTGGAGAGAAATCCGCACTCGACCATTACCGCAGGATTATTGCAGTAATAGCAAAGGTACAGTTCGTCTTTGCAAAGCTTTGTTTCACGCTCGTTATCGGGCTGAAGATTTGCTACAAATCTGTTTTTCATAATGCCTGCAAGACGTTCGCTTTCCTCGTTTTTATCCGAATAGAACATCTGCGCACCGCTGTATTTCGGGTCGGTAAAGGTGTTCTGGTGGATAGAAACACAAACGCAGTCGGGATATTTGTTGAAAAGCGCAAGACGGTTTTCCATATCGGAGATCTTCTGATTGCGAAGACCCTCAACGCCCTTATCGTGAATAGAGATATCCTTTATGCGTGTAGCTTCGACGTTATAGCCGAACAGCCTTGCCATATCTCGGACGGAAAGCAGGATATTAAGATTTATCCCCTTTTCTGTTTTGCCGTCCGCGCTTGAACAGCCGCCGTCCATTCCGCCGTGTCCCGCATCAAGAACGATCATTTTCTGATCCGAAAGCTCTGTAGATGTCAGGATAGCATTTTCCAATCTTGACTTTGCATATAGTATCGTTCCTGTAAAAATACATACCGCTGCGAGAGTGACAGCAGCGGTAAACTTCCTTTTATGCTTTGCAGAAACCATAGTTTTTTCCTCCCATAAGGCTTGTTTAGTGCATTATATGAGAGCAGAAAAACTATTATTACTTCATCTTTTCCATTATGCAGACAGCGTGAGCGGCAATTCCCTCTCCGCTGCCCGTAAAGCCGAGCTTTTCCTCGGTCGTGGCTTTCACGCTTATGTTGTCGATATCGGTATTGCAGGCTTTGGCGATATTCTCACGCATATTATCGATATACCCTGCAAGCTTAGGCGCTTGACACAGTATTGTTGAATCGATATTTCCGACAGTGAAGCCTTTTTCTTCGGCTATTCCTATTACCTGCCCCAGCAGCTTTATGCTGTCTGCGCCTTTATATGCGCTGTCATTGTCGGGAAAAAGCTTTCCTATATCACCGAGGGCAAGCGCACCGAGAATAGAATCCATTATCGCGTGAACGAGCACATCTGCATCGGAATGTCCGAGCAGACCTTTTTCGTATGGTATATCCACTCCGCCAAGGATAAGCTTTCTTCCCTCAGCCAAACGGTGAACGTCATAACCGTGACCTATTCTGAACATAGTTATAGATTTCCTTTCAGAAGTATCTCCGCAACGGCGATATCTTCGGGTGTTGTTATCTTTATATTGCGGTAGCTTGATTCGGTCATTGCGACCTTTGCGCCTACCGCTTCGGCAAGCTGACAGTCATCGGTGAAATCAAGCTCGTGGCTGTTTGCAAAGTTTATCCCCTTTACATAGATATCCTTGCGAAATATCTGCGGAGTTTGGGTGATATAAAGCTTTCTTCGGTCGGGCGTATCAGTTATAAGACCGCCGTCAACGTTCTTTATCGTGTCCTTTACGGGAACGCCGAGAACTGCTCCGCCGAAAATCGAAGCGTCCCTTATGCACTGTTTTATATTTTCGGGAGAAACAAGGGGTCTTGCCCCGTCGTGAACTGCAACATATCTTGTTTCCTTTGATACTTCCCTATACGCATTGAAAATCGACTGCTGACGTGTTTCACCGCCTTTTACGACAGCTTTCAGCTTTGTTACGCCGTACTTTTCACACAGCTTTTTATACTCGTCAATATCACATTCGCGGACCGAAACTATTATCTCCGTCACCTCTTCAAGCTGTTCAAAGGCAAGCATTGAACGAACTGCAACGGGTATTCCGTCAAGTTCAAGAAGCTGTTTATTCACGCCGTTCATTCGGGAAAAGCTCCCTGCGCAGGTGATTATTGCCGATACCGTTATTTCGGACATTTTATAAGACCATTCCTTTCGGGTATATGTAAAGGTTATTCGCTTGACGTATCATCAAAGCATTTCCTTGAAGTTTCCGAGCAGGCGGAACGAGCTCATCTCTTTTTTCAAGTCGTCAAGCAAAGCTGTTACCTTTGCATCAAGGCAGTTTCCGACAAAATCGAGGAAGAACATAAACTCGAAGTCGCTTCCTGCGATACTTTTACTCTCTATCTTTGTAAGGTTGATGCCATTTACAGAGAATTTTGTAAGAAGACGGTTGAGCGCACCCTTTGTATGCGGTATGGTAAGAAGAACAGATACGATATCCGAATCACTGTTCACGGTGAGATTTTTTGAGAAACAGATAAAACGTGTATAATTTGGCTGTGCATCAGCGATATTCCTGCTCAAAATTTCGAGTCCGAGCAATCCAGCGCAGCTTTCCGAGCAAATACAAGCAATGGGTTCACTGCTGTTGGACACAAACTCTGCCGAGAGCGCTGTATTCGCAAAATCGCAGGTTTCAAAACCGCTGTCTTTCAAAAATTTTGAGCACTGCGAAAGTGCTTCGTTCTTTGAATAGACTTTCTTAACATCGGAAAGCTTTGTTCCTTTTTTGGCGGCAAGGCAATGGGTTATTTCAACTCTGACGAGCGAATTAATGAAAAACTGTCTTCTGCCCATAAGTTCGTAGGTTTCCGTTATCGAACCTATAGTTGAATTTTCGAGCGGAAGAAGTCCGTATTCACACTCGCCGCTTTCGACCGCATCAAAAACATCTTCAAAGCTGCGGTAAAACACCGACGGCTTATCGCCGAAGAGCTTCTTGCAGGCAATAGCCGAATATGCTCCGTCAGTTCCCTGACAAGCTATTTTCCCTGCTTTTTCGGCAGAAAAAGAACTGTATTCCCTCTTTTTATCAGCAGCCATTCCGATATTCTGTATGCTCTTGCTGATATCCATAATATTCTGGAACAAAACAGCCGCGCCGTCTTTGAGATTATCCGGGGAATTTGCTCTTATATTGTCGATTATCTGCTGTTCCCTGCCGCCCTGCATAACAGGGAGATCGTGCGTTTTCTTATACTCGCCGACCTGACGGCAAACGTCCATTCTTTCAATAAAAAGCTTCAAAATATCGCTGTCTATCTCGTCGATCTGGTTTCTTAAAGTTGAAAGATCCATAGCATACCTCTGTAAAAAATGATATAATGTATTTATTATACTACAATTTTCATACAAATTCAAGCAAAATTTTCATTTTTGCATGCAGAGAAAAATTTTCCCGACATTCACCCAAAACGCATAAAAAATTGCAAAAACAGTTGCAGAATTTCTTTGAATATGGTATAATAAATTGTTATGTTGCAGAAACACGCATTTCAGTGTTTTACGCAGCGCCGAAAGGAACATATTTTTATGAGAATACTCGGTATCGACCCGGGATATGCGATAGTCGGCTTCGGTGTGCTTGAATATGACGGGTACAAATTCACGCCCGTTCACTTTGGTGCGATAACTACCGAGGCAAAGACCGACTTCAATATGCGGTTAAAAACGATCTATGATGATATGAACACGGTTCTTTCCACATTCAAGCCTGAAGTAATGGCGATTGAAAAGCTTTTTTTCAACACTAACCAGAAAACGGGCATTGATGTTGCTCAGGCAAGAGGTGTTACACTGCTTGCGGCGACGAATATGGGAATACCGATATATGAATACACACCTTTGCAGGTAAAGCAGTCCGTCGTCGGCTATGGCAGAGCGGAAAAGCCGCAGGTCATGGAGATGACGCGGCGAATACTCGGTTTGGCTTCCGTCCCGAAGCCCGATGATACCGCCGATGCGCTCGCCATTGCGATATGCCACGGTCATGCAAGCGGCGGTGTGAAAATTCCAAAGTATTAAGGAGAATCCATTATGATATACAGCGTAAGAGGAAAGCTTATCCACAAGGAACAGTCGCTTGCGGTCGTAGAATGCGGCGGCGTTGGATATGCTTGCAGGACTACACTCTCGACACTTTCAAAACTCGGGGGAACAGGTTCGGACTGCTTTCTTTACACATATATGAACGTTCGTGAGGATGCTGTTGAGCTTTTCGGCTTCGTTTCACAGCAGGAACTCAACTGCTTCAGGATGCTGCTTTCCGTTTCGGGCGTTGGCCCTAAGGCTGCACTTGCGATACTTTCCGATACGACACCGGAAAACTTTGCTCTCAATGTTGCGACGGGCGATTACAAGGCTCTCACCAAGACGAAAGGTATTGGCCCTAAGCTTGCGCAGAGAGTTGTGCTTGAGCTAAAAGACAAAATCACTAACGAACAGCTCACATCGGGCGTTACGGGAATTTCCGAGATCAGCACGGCTGTTTCCTCGGGCGGCAATCAGGGAGAGGCTATTTCTGCACTCGTTGTGCTTGGATATTCTCAGGCAGAAGCCGCTTCGGTCATTGCAAAGCTCGACCCGTCAATGTCCGTTGAAGAGCTTATAAAGAGTGCGCTGAAAAAGATCGCAGCATCAATGTAATTTCGTAAAGGAACTGTTTGCTATGCTTTGTTATCCCGATTACAGCAGATCAATAATAAGCGTTATCTCCTCGATAATGAATTATTACAGAGCACCGTATGAGTACCCCACCGTTCCTGCGCTCGATAAGCATTTGTCGAATTTTTACAAGAACGTTGTCCTTATCGTTCTTGACGGAATGGGGCATGATATGCTCGAACATGATCTGCCATCGAATTCATTTTTGAGGAGCAGCTGTGTTTCAAAGCTTTCATCTGTTTTTCCGTCCACCACTGCTTCGGCAATGACGAGCTTTTACACCGGCGTATCCCCGAATGAACACGCTTGGCTCGGCTGGTCGCTTTTCTTCAAGGAATTCTGTCGGACGATAGATGTATTCACGAACCTTGACACATACACAAAGCAGCCTGCGGCAATTTCAAGTGCTGCGGAATTCATTATGCCTTACGAAACGATATATCAGTCTATCGCAAGCTCGATAATCGGCGAGGTTCAGCCTTTCACGATATCGCAGTCCAAGGTCAGAATTGCAGAAAACGGAAATATTCACAAGACCGCCGACAAATTTGATACGGTATGCGAGCTTATCGGAAAGATATGCGCCACGAATCAGAACACTTTCACATACGTTCAATGGTGTTCACCCGATGATACGGCTCACCGCACGGGCTGTTACTCCGATGAAACAAAGGAAAAGCTTGCTGACATAAACCGAAAGCTTGAAGCATTATACAAGTCCGTGACAGACACGCTGTTCATTGTGACCGCCGACCACGGAATGATAGATATTTCCGACGAGATACTTATAGACCGCATACCCGAGATAAACGATTGTCTTGTTCTTCCGCCTTTTATCGAAAGCAGAGCGATGTCTTTCTTTGTAAAATCGGACAGGCGAACTGATTTTGAACGTGCTTTCACCAATCTTCTCGGTCAGGATTTTCTGCTTCTGAGCAGGCGTGAAGTTTTCGACAAAAAGTTACTCGGCGGTGGAAAAGCTCACAAGAAAACGCTTGACTTTATCGGTGATTATTTTGCGTGTGCAATATCGGATATCGGACTTCGGTATCGGACTATGAATGCAAAGCCTAAAATTATGAACAAGGCTAACCACGGCGGTCTTACCGAGCAGGAAATGACCGTTCCGCTCATTATCGCCGCAACGAAGCAGCCCAAAGAATACAAACAGAAAAAGCTTATTTAAGGAGGTAGGATCGTGCTTGAATCAAGCGAGATGAATTTTGAGGAACGCATGGTTTCTCCTAAAAAAACAGAGAACGAAACAGAAGATTTTGAAGTAACGCTCCGCCCGAAGACCCTTTCGGAGTACATCGGACAGGATAAGATAAAGGAAAATCTTTCGATTTTTATAGAAGCCGCCAAAAAGCGAAGCGAACCGCTCGACCATGTTCTTTTATACGGCCCTCCGGGACTCGGTAAAACTACCCTTTCCGCAATCATCGCGCATGAAATGGGGGTAAATATCCGAGTTACTTCCGGTCCTGCCATTGAAAAGCCGGGCGACCTTGCGGCACTGCTTACAAATTTGCAGGAAAACGATGTACTTTTCATCGATGAGATTCACCGCCTTTCACGCTCGATAGAAGAAGTTCTTTATCCTGCGCTGGAAGATTACGCGCTCGATATCATCATAGGAAAAGGCCCGTCGGCACGTTCGCTGCGAATCGACCTGCCAAAATTTACGCTCATCGGTGCAACAACGCGAGCAGGTCAGCTTACCTCGCCGCTTCGTGACCGTTTCGGCGTTATAATGAGGTTGGAGCTTTACAGCGTTGAGCAGCTTTCCGACATTATTATGCGTTCGGCGGTAATTCTCGGCATTGCCTGTGACAAAGCGGGTGCGACCGAACTTGCACGTCGTTCGAGAGGTACTCCGCGTATCGCGAACCGCTTCTTAAAGCGAGTGCGTGACTTCGCCGAGGTCATCGGTGACGGAAAAATTACCGAGGACATTGCAAAAATTGCACTTGACCGACTTGAAGTAGATTCTCTCGGCCTTGATAATATGGATAAGCGTATGCTGAATATGATTATAAAAGGCTACAGCGGTGGCCCTGTCGGATTGGAAACGCTTGCTTCGGCTATCGGTGAAGAAGCCGTTACGCTCGAAGACGTATGCGAGCCGTATCTGATGCAGCTCGGTTTCCTTTCGCGCACACCGAGGGGACGCTGTGCGACTGCGCTTGCCTACAAGCATCTCGGGTATGAATACAAGGGAGATGCAAACGCTGATGACGATCAGCTCAGATTTGAATAATAAATTTTTAAGCCGCAAAACGGCGGATCGGAGAGAATTATGGGAAGACTATTTGGTACAGACGGAGCAAGAGGAGTTGCTATAACCGAACTTACCTGCGAAATGGCTATGCAGATCGGCAGAGCCGCAGCTATGGTGCTTACTCAGAAATCACATAAAAAAGCGAAAATCCTTATCGGCAAGGACACAAGAATATCCTCCGATGTTCTTGAAGCTGCACTTGCGGCAGGTATCTGCTCCATCGGTGCGGACGCTGTTATCCTCGGAGTTGTTCCGACACCTGCAGTTGCATATCTCGTTCAGAAAAGAGAAGCCGATGCAGGAATTATGATATCCGCATCGCACAACAGCATGGAATTTAACGGCATCAAGCTTTTCTCGGGCAAGGGCTTCAAGC
Source organism: uncultured Ruminococcus sp. (assembly GCA_937926145.1). Classification (GTDB taxonomy): domain Bacteria; phylum Bacillota; class Clostridia; order Oscillospirales; family Ruminococcaceae; genus UMGS363. The sequence continues at coordinate 15,161 of CALANW010000110.1, forward strand.
TTTCCGATGATATTGAAGAAGAGATCGAAGCGCTTATCCTTGACACTCCCGAAAAGATAAAGGAACAGATCACGGGCGGCGCGAACATCGGAAGGATCTCATACGACAAAAACGCTGAATGGGACTACATAAGAAGCATTATGAAGACCATTGACCACAACCTCAGCGGAATAAGAGTTGCCATTGACTGTGCGAACGGTTCTGCAAGCACTACCGCAGAGAAGCTTTTCTCGGGACTCGGCGCATCTGTTCTTATGCTCAATGACAAACCGACGGGTACAAATATCAACGAACGCTGCGGCTCGACTTTCCTTGAACCGCTTCAGAAATTCGTTATCGAAAATAAATGTCACGTTGGCGTTGCATTTGACGGTGACGCTGACCGCTGCCTTGCCGTTGATGAAAACGGCGCTATCCTTGACGGCGACAAGCTTATCGCTATCTTCGCAAGAGATATGCGTGACAAGGGCACATTGAAGAAAAACACGGCTGTAGTTACGATAATGACAAACCTCGGCTTTGCACATTTTGCAAAGGCAAGCAATATCAACATTGTTTCGACCAAGGTCGGCGACAGATACATCATCGAACAGATGCTTGCGAACGACTACAACCTCGGCGGTGAGCAGTCGGGACATATCATTTTCAGAGATTTCTCCACTACGGGCGATGGTCAGCTGACGGCTGTTCAGCTTCTTTCCGTTTTGAAGCGCTCCGAACACAAGGCTTCCGAACTCGGAAAGATAATGGAACGCTATCCGCAGGTGATGATAAATGTCAAGATAACTAACGACTGGAAAGAAAAGTGGAAGAACGATTCCGAGATCGAAGAGATAATCTCCGTCAATCAGAAGCTTCTTGGCACAACGGGACGTATCCTTGTCCGTGAAAGCGGAACAGAACCGCTTATCCGTGTTATGATCGAGGGCAAGCATTTTGACGTTATCAACGATATGGCTGTAAAGATCGCCGACAAGATAAAGGAACGCTGCACTTTGGCTGAATAATTGCACAGGAAAGGAACTTTTAAATATGAGAACAGCAGAAAACTGGAAGGATTATCAGCTCATCGACTGCTCCGATTCCGAGAAGCTTGAAAAATGGGGCAATATCGTTCTTATTCGTCCCGACCCTCAGATAATTTGGAAAACGGGACACAAAACGCAGCTTTGGAACAGTGCGCACGGTCATTATCACCGCTCCGAAAAGGGCGGCGGACACTGGGATTTTGCCAAGAAAATTCCCGACAGCTGGCTTATTTCCTACGGCGACTTAAAATTCAACATTCGCCCGACGGGATTCAAGCACACGGGACTTTTCCCCGAGCAGGCTGTGAACTGGGACTATATGTCCGAGCTTATAAAAAATGCGGGACGGCCGATAAACGTTCTTAATCTTTTCGCTTACACGGGCGGAGCTACGCTTGCCTGCGCAAATGCAGGCGCATCGGTTTGTCATGTTGACGCTTCAAAGGGTATGGTTCAATGGGCAAGGGACAACGCCGCATCATCGGGACTTTCCGACAAGCCTATACGCTGGATAGTTGACGACTGCGAAAAATTCGTTGCCCGTGAAATAAAGCGAGGAAGAAAATACGACGCTGTTATAATGGATCCTCCCTCCTACGGCAGAGGTCCCAATCAGGAGGTCTGGAAGCTTGAGGACTGCATTTACGATCTTGTAAAGCTCTGCACGGGAGTATTGAGCGACGATCCGCTTTTCTTCCTTCTGAACAGCTACACAACGGGACTTTCGCCGTCCGTTATGGCTTATCTTCTCGGAGAAACGGTTGCGGCGAAATACGGCGGAAAAGTTTCCGCTGATGAGATCGGTTTGCCTGTAAAGGAAAGCAGCTTCACACTGCCGTGTGGCTCTACTGCGATCTGGACTAAGAATTAACGGAGGTCAAAAATGGCTATACTTGCACTTATAGGCGGAATTTACTTCATTATTGCAGGTATTATCGGTAAGGGAAAAGCCTTTACATCAAAAATGGGCACTCCCCTTACGGGAAAAGAATTCAAGGCTGTCAAAATAACCTACATTGTGGTCGGAATACTCCTGCTTATCGTTTCGGCATACAGCTTTTGGCAGCTGTATAACACATAAAAGGAGGCGAGAGCTTGGAAAATATAATTATTGCGGAAAATGTTGAGTTTTCCTATCCTGCTGACCCCGAAAGCGGCGAAGAAGCAGCTCTTATCCTCAAAGATGTTTCAATGACGATAAAAAAAGGCGAATTTGTGGCTGTTCTTGGGCATAACGGCTCGGGAAAATCGACAATTGCAAAGCATTTCAACGCTATCCTTACGCCTGTTAAGGGCAAGGTCTTCTCCAACGGGATAGATACATCGGACGAGAGCAAGCTTTTCGACATTCGCCAGCATATCGGTATGGTTTTTCAGAACCCCGACAATCAGATCGTTGCGACTATCGTTGAGGAAGATGTTGCTTTTGCGCTTGAAAATATGGGCGTTCCGCAGAAAGAGATGCGTGAGCGTGTTGATGATGCGCTCCGCTCGGTCAATATGTATGAATACAAGGATCACTCGCCGAGCCAGCTTTCGGGCGGTCAGAAGCAGCGTGTTGCCATTGCGGGCATAATTGCGATGCGCCCTGACTGCATCGTTATGGACGAGCCTACTGCGATGCTTGACCCGAACGGACGAAAGGAAGTTATGAAAACTATCAAAAAGCTGAACAAGGATTTCGGCATAACGATAGTTCTCATCACGCACTATATGGACGAGGCGGCTCTTGCTGACAGGATAATCGTTATGGACAGCGGAAATATTGTTATGGAGGGTGTTCCGAAGGACATTTTTTCGCAGGTGGAAAGGATGAAGTCGCTCGGACTTGATGTTCCTCAGGTGACAGAGCTTATGTATATGCTCGGGAAAGAGGGACTTCCTTCCGACACACATATTATAAATGCAGACGAATGTGTTGACGCTCTTATGAAGCTTCTTGACAGGTAAATGACATCTTTTTTTGGGGGTAAAGAGTATGGTTTTATCAATAGTTTTCACCGTGGTTTATTTTGTACTTGCTGTTATCTTTCCGCTGAGAGGCAGAAAGACGATGCCGAAAGCGGCAAAAGCGGCGTTTATGCTTGGACTTCCCATACTCGGTATATTCGCTTTTATACAGGAAAAGCTTGTTGAAAGGAAATATTCCGCTGCATTTTCGGACATAGACATAGACGACACGGCAGGATATGAAAGCATAAGGTCGCTGATAACGCCTGCAGGTGATATTTTTCTGCCGATGTTTATCGGGCTTATCGGTGCGATCGCAGTGATCGTCGGAATGGTAAAGGTAATAAAATACCCTCTTTCCGAGGAGCTGTCCGAATACTCAAAGGAACTTACGGGTTCTCTTGCTTCTGACTATCAGAAAAAGTGTGCAGGCTACATTTCCTCTTGGGGAATAACCATAGCTGTTTGCTCGTTATTGTTCATAGCAGGATTTATCGTTTATTTTGCGCAGATAATACCGAAGCTCCCCGAGCTGCTTGAAATTGCTTTTGCGGCATGCATAGTATGCGGATTTCTGATATTTATCGCATTGTTTGTCCCTTTTACGTTTATTTTTCTTATAGCAGGTGCAGGATATGTTCTTTCAACGGCGGCTGTAATGGCTGTCATAGCCTGTCTGCCGCAGATACTGGGAATGATAATGTGCAGCTTCGGGTTCGGTATGTCTTTCACGGCGGCGGCTGTGATATCGATATGTGCCGCAGTCCGAATGAAAAGATCGGGCGAATACACCACGGGCAAGACTGCCCTTTACATAATCGGCTCGCTTATCCCGATAGTAAACCTTTTTACCCTCACAGCAATAAAAAAACAATCGTATTGAGCCGTTCCATATCAACTTCAGAAAACATTATCCGCTTAGCGTGAAATGTATTTCATTTGAAAGGAAAGTTCTTTAATGGCAATTATCAAAACCGAAAACCTAACCTACACTTACAGCGTTGGAACTCCATTTGAAAAGACCGCTGTAAATAATGTAAACCTTGAGATCGAAGAGGGCGAACTTGTCGGCATCATCGGACACACGGGTTCGGGCAAGTCAACGCTCATTCAGCATCTCAACGGACTTATCAAGCCGACCTCAGGCAAAGTCATCATTGACGGGCAGGATATATGGAGCAAAGATGTTAAGCTCCGTGATGTTCGATTCAAAGTCGGACTTGTTTTCCAGTATCCCGAATATCAGATATTCGAGGAAACTGTTTACAAGGATATCGCATTCGGTCCTAAAAATATGGGACTTGATGATAAAGAGATAGAAAGACGAATTTACGAAATAACCGATCTTCTCGGGCTTGGCAGGGATAATCTCAAAAAGTCGCCGTTCGAGCTTTCGGGCGGTCAAAAGCGCCGCGTTGCTATTGCAGGCGTAATGGCTATGCAGCCGAAAGTTCTCATTCTTGACGAGCCGACTGCGGGACTTGACCCCAAGGGCAGAGATATCATTCTTGAACAGATAAAAGAATATCACAGAAAAACGCAGTCCACCGTTCTTCTTGTTTCGCACAGTATGGAAGACGTTGCGAAGTTTGCGACAAAAATTCTCGTTATGGATCACGCAGAGGTTTTCTGCTACGACACGCCGCCGAAAGTTTTTATGCAGGCTGATGAGCTTACGAAGATAGGTCTTTCCGTTCCGCAGGTGACAAAGGTTTTTCTTGCGCTGCGTGAAAAGGGCATCGACATTCGTTCCGATGTTTACACGACCGAATTCGCTGTAAAAACTATCAAGGAATACCTTGCAGGACATAGGAGATCGTTAAATGCTTAAGGATATCACAATCGGACAGTATTTCCCGGGCAATTCCGCCGTTCATCGGCTTGACCCGAGATTCAAGATAATAATAACCGCAGTTTTCATTGTTTCGCTTTTCTGCGCGGACAACTTTCTCGGACTGCTCATAAGCTGTGTTTTTATGCTTATATCGTTCCTTATCTCCAAAATTCCGCTCAAACTTATGATGAAGAGCATAAAGCCTATCGTGCCTATCATAATTTTCACGACAGTGCTGAACCTTTTCTTCCTTGACGGCGTAACGCTTTTCAAGCTTGGATTTTTGAAGATAACTTACGAGGGCGTTCGCACATCGGTATTTATGATAATACGAATAATCGCGCTCATTATGGGCTCTTCGCTGCTGACCTATACGACCTCGCCTATCACGCTCACAGATGCTATTGAAAGGCTTATGTCACCGCTCGCGAAGATACATCTTCCCGTTCACGAGCTTGCGATGATGATGACTATTGCGCTCCGCTTTATCCCTACGCTTATCGAAGAAACGGACAAGATAATGTCTGCACAGAAAGCGCGCGGTGCTGATATGGAAAGCGGAAATCTTATGCAGAGAGCAAAGGCTCTCACGCCGATTCTTATTCCCCTTTTCGTTTCGGCTTTCCGACGTGCGGAGGAGCTTGCACTCGCAATGGAGTGCCGCTGCTACCACGGCGGCGAGGGCAGAACACGCTTGAAGGAACTCAAATCGACTGCGGCTGACTATACTGCACTCGGACTTTCGTTCGTATTTCTTGATGCGGTAATTCTTATGAACATTATTTTCGGCTAAAAGGTGAACTTATGCGCAACTTAAAATGCACAATGTCATACAGAGGAACGGCTTATCACGGCTTTCAAAGCCAGAACAACGCTGTTGCCATTCAGGATATACTCGAAGAACGGCTGTCCTATCTCACTCACGGTGATGTAAAGGTCAACGGCTGTTCACGGACGGACAAGGGCGTTCACGCGAACGAGTTCTGCTTCAACTTCAAGACTGAACACCCTATCCCCTGCAATAACATTATAAGAGGGATAAATTCGCTTCTGCCCGATGATATCGCCGTTCACACCTGCGAAGAAGCCGATGAGGATTTTCACGCACGTTTTTCCTGCACGGGCAAGGAATATGTTTATCTTATGCTGAACCGACCGACCAAAGACCCTTTTACTTCCGACCTTGCACTGCATTATCCGTACAAGCTTGATGTTTCACTCCTTGACCGATGTGCAAAAAGCTTTGTCGGTACGCACGATTTCACATCTTTCTGCGGAACTGCGAACATTAAAGAAAACTGCACAAGGACAATTGAGTATTTTTGCGTACAGAATGATGAAAGTTTTGTGAGATTTATTGTAAAAGGCGACGGTTTCCTGTATAATATGGTCAGGATAATGGTCGGAACACTTATCTTTATAAATGAGGGCAAGATCGCCCCTGACGGGATCGAAGATATCCTGAACAAAAAGGACAGAAATTATGCAGGAAAGACCGCAGCACCATACGGACTTTATCTGAACAGAGTCTTTTACTGATAATGGGGATATATGACTTGAAAGGAATAAAAAAATGGCTGTAACTGATGTTTCCGATCTTAAAAAAAGACGGCAGAGAAAGAAATTTGGCCGCTTTTTGAAGAAATTCATCATAATTTTCATACTCGCTCTGGCGGTCGTTCTGCTTATATTCACAAAAAGCTCATGGTACCCGAAGCTTGACGGTATTCTTACAAAAATACCCGTTGCCGAGAACTCGACCGAGCTTGCAGGCGGAAACTTCCCTATCGCTATCGAGGGCGGTGCAGCATATCAGCTCGAAGCTGTTGACAACGCTGTCGCTGTACTTGATGACTCACACTATTTTGTGTATGACACAAACGGAAAGAGCGTTTTCACCCAGCAGCACACTATGGCGAACCCGATACTTACAGTTTCGCCGAAAAAAGCGCTCATCTACGACATCGGCGGCAATTCTTTCAGCCTTATGAGCAAATACAAGTGCATATACAAAGTTGATACCGACTACCCTATTCTGCTTGCGAAGCTCAGCAGCAATGACAAGGCGGCTATCGTGACGAAAGACGATAAGTTCCTTGCGGTAATGAAAATTTACGACGGAACGGGCAAAAACATCTTTAACTACAGCTCGATAGAGCGCATTATCGATGTAATATTCACAAGCGACAGCAGCGGATGCTATATTACAACTATCGGTTCAAAAGACGGCGTTCTCGTTTCAAAGATACTTTATTACCGCTTCGACAAGATAGACTATGACGATCTCGGAAACCCTATGCCGATATGGCAGACGGAATATCTTGAAACGCTTGCGGTTTCGGTAAGACTTTTCGGAAACAATAAGATAATTGTTTTCGGTGACAACTTATGTGCGACTTATGATACAGACGGACAGCTTCTTTCTACATATCAGTACACCCGTGACCTTACGGGATTCGACTCGAACAGCAAGATCGCTGCACTCGTTTTCAACAACACTGAACAGCGAAGCTCCGAGATCGTTATGATCGACAGCGAAACGGGCGAAGAAAAAACTTTCGACATGGATTTTATCGTAAACAGTATCCATGTTTACGATTCAGAGGTCTATGTTCACAATAACCGCGACATTATCGCATACAATATACTTGGAGAAGAAGTTTCAAGCGTGGAGCTTTCGGAGGATTATGACGATTTCCGAAAGCTTGGCAGCAATGTTTTTCTCCTTGGATATGATACTATTAATAAAATAGATTTTAATTAATCACTAAGGATCAGCAATGGCTTTTATTTCAGAACATATACTTGACATAATTACGGTACTTCTTATAATCATAATAACCTATTCGGGATATAAAAAGGGTATCCTGCGAATGGTAATATCTCTTGCAAGCTTCTTTTTTTCGGCGGCTATCGCAAGCTTCGTGAGCAATGTAACATACGAATATGTTTATTTTAACATTGTTCAGCCGTCGGTAATGGAATATATCGAAGCCGAAGCCGACAAGCTTTCCGAAGAATACTCGCAGGAAAAGCTGCTTGAAAAATTCGGCGTTAAACTTCCCGACAGTGAAGATGTTCCCAACATCGAAATGCCGGACTTGACGAATGAAGAAATAAGTGGTAAACTTAACAGTATATTCAAGGAATACTGCGGCAGGATAACAGAATCTCTGAACGGAGTTATCCCCGAGGAGATACTCGAAAGTGCCGATAAATACCTTGAAAAGAACAAGATAAATAAGGAAAAGGCTCTTGAAGCGCCAGAAAATATAAAGGATTCCGCGGTGACGCTTATTGAAGCTGAGATCGTGCGTCCCGTTATGCTGCGAACAGTCAAAAATGTGATATTCTTTGCGGCATTTGCGGTCATTGGCATTATATTTTCAATGCTTCTAAGAGCGGTCAGGGTAATAAGGCGCATTGACGCAATAAAAAAACCTGATTCTTTCCTCGGAGGAGTGCTTGGAGCGATATACTCGATTTTAACGATTACAGCAATTTCGCTGCTTTGCAGCATATTTATAAAGCTTACGTCAAACGAAAACTCTGTTCTGAACACAGATGTTATTGAAAAAACATACATTTTCAAACACGCGTATTCGCTGAGCTTCGTTCTGCTTACGGCTTTATTCAAATAAAAGTTTGGAGGACACTAAATGCTTTGTTCAAGATGTAAGAAAAGGACTGCTGTGGTATTTATTACGGCAATACAGGGCGAAGAAAATCACAACGAGGGTCTTTGTCTTGTATGCGCCAAACAGCTTGGAATACCGCAGGTAAAAGAATATATGGATCAGATGGGAATGACCGATCAGGACGTTGAAGAGATCTCCGACGAGCTTACGGACATCACCGAAAATGACGACGGCGGCTTCTTCAAAAAGGGCGGAACGGCTGGATTCCCGAACTTTCTCCAGAACCTTATGGGAGGACTTCCAAAGGGCTTTGAAGCCTTTGCAAAGTCTGAACCGAACGGTGAAGAGGACAGCACTTCGGACGAAACTGTTTCCGAAGAAGCCGAAAAGAAGAGCAAAGTGCCTCGTCAGAGAAAGATGAAGTCGCTTGAAACCTACTGCGACAATCTTTCACAGAAAGCCGAGGACGGCAAGCTTGACCATATCGTAGGCAGAGAAAAAGAGATCGCGCGCACCATTCAGATACTTTCGCGCCGTCAGAAAAACAACCCCTGCCTTATCGGTGAACCGGGTGTCGGCAAGACCGCTATTGCTGAGGGCATTGCGCAGAAGATCGCGGCAGGTGAAGTTCCTTTCAACCTCAAAGACAAAAAGGTTTATCTGCTTGACCTCACGGCGCTTATCGCAGGAACACAGTTCCGCGGTCAGTTTGAAAGCCGTATGAAAGCGCTTATCGATGAGATCAAAAACGCAGGAAACATAATTCTGTTCGTTGATGAGATACACAATCTTGTCGGAACAGGCGGTGACAACGAGGGTTCGATGAACGCCGCAAATATCCTTAAACCTGCCCTTTCACGAGGCGAGGTTCAGGTAATCGGCGCAACGACCTTTAAGGAATACCGCAAATACATCGAAAAGGACAGCGCACTCGAAAGACGTTTCCAGCCTGTTACTGTAAATGAGCCGTCCGTAAGCGAGACCGAACAGGTACTTTTCGGCATAAGACAGTACTACGAGGAGCATCACAAGGTAAAGATCACGGACGAACTGCTCAGAATGTGCGCAGTTCTTTCGGAACGCTACATCAACGACCGTTTTCTCCCCGACAAGGCTATCGACCTGCTTGACGAAGCCTGTGCTTGCAGAAGCATACGCAGTACGGAACTCAGCAAGCTTGATTCGGTAAAGAAAGAGCTTGAAAAGGAAGAACAGAACGTTGCCGAGATAGAAGAAGCGGCTGAACCGGATTTTGAAAAGCTTGCAAATGCAAAGGCTGAAGTTTTAAGGCTCAAGAAAGACCTTGAAGAAGCCGAAGCTGCTGCCGAAAAGGTCTATGTTACCGAAGAAGATCTTTCAACGGTAATTGAACTTTGGACGGGGATTCCTGCAAGCAAGGTTGTCGAAAGCGAATACAAGAAGCTTGAAAACCTTGAAAACAAGCTTCGTGAGAAGATAATCGGTCAGGACGAAGCTGTATCACTCGTCTGCAAGGCTATAAAGCGCACAAGAGTACAGCTTTCAAAGCGCCGCAGACCTGCTTCATTCATCTTTGTAGGTCCTACGGGTGTCGGCAAGACCGAGCTTGTAAAGGTGCTTGCGTCTGAGCTTTTTGACGGCACAGACCCGCTTATCCGACTTGATATGACCGAATATATGGAAAAATACTCGGTATCGCGTCTTATCGGTTCGCCTCCGGGATATGTCGGCTATGATGAGGCAGGACAGCTCACGGAAAAGGTTCGCAGAAAGCCTTACTCGGTCGTTCTTTTTGACGAAATTGAAAAGGCTCACCCCGATGTAATGAATATCCTGCTCCAGATACTTGACGAGGGCAGAGTTACCGACTCACAGGGCAGAACTGTAAACTTTGAGAACACTATCATCGTTATGACCTCTAATGCAGGCTCGACCGACAAGTCAACGGGCATCGGCTTTAACAAGACCGAATCGGAAGTTTCCAAGGAAAAGTCGATGAAGGCACTTTCCGACTTCCTCCGTCCAGAATTTTTGAGCCGAATCGATGAAATTGTAACATTTGCACCGCTCACAAAGGAAAACTACGAGAGCATCGCTGCACTTATGCTTGACGAGATGAAAGATCCTCTTGCCGAAAAAGGCATCACGCTCAAATACAGCAAAAAGGCTCTTACAGCTATCGCAGACAAGGCGTTCGGACAGAAGTTCGGCGCTCGTGATATCCGCCGCGTTATTCGCGAGGAGATTGAAGACAAGGTCGCAGAGCTTATCATAACAAGCACAGCTGACCCATTCAAGACGATAAAGATCGGCGAGAAAAAGGGCGAACTCGAAATTACAACAGAATAAAAAATCGAGGGGACGGCTCTCATGTTGAGCTGTCCCCTTTACTTTTTATAAGCAGAAAATTTTCTCAAAAAAATCGAAAAAATTTGAAAAAAGGTATTGACATTTAGTATTGTATATGGTATAATAAATAACGTTGTCAGGGAAGACACAATGCGAGTGTAGTTCAATGGTAGAACACTAGCCTTCCAAGCTGGTTGCGTGGGTTCGATTCCCATCACTCGCTCCACTTTTCCCTGACACATAAAATGTGCGTCATTAACTCAGCTGGATAGAGTAACTGCCTTCTAAGCAGTAAGCCACTGGTTCGAATCCAGTATGACGCACCAATATGGTGGGTGTAGCTTAGTTGGTTAAAGCGTCGGATTGTGGTCCCGAAGATCGTGGGTTCGAATCCCATCTCCCACCCCACTAAAAACTGTTTAAACGAAAGTTTAAACAGTTTTTTTATATGTGAATAAAAGCACATCAATACAAAACTGTATTTGATGTGCTTTTTATACTAAACACCATTTAAAATTTGGAAAAAATCAAGCCGACAATCTCGAATATATAGGATTTCGGCGCAGATTTTTTCCTGTATTTTATTGGTGTTTAGTATTATATAGCCTGTATTTTCAATTGCCTGCAAAGATGAATGTTGATAGCATACAATCAAACTTTAATTATACTGTTCATCGAAAAACAGCATACATCTGTTTTGTATGTTGTTGACAACAGATCCGGAATCTATATTTCCCGAAAAGTATGCGGATAATTCATCTTGAATGATTTGCTGTATTTGGGTATCAGACATTCTTGATGCGTATGAAACCGTGTTTATTTGATGCATAAGTTCGTCTGCGTTGTCTTTTCGTGCATCATCGGGTATATCATAGAATTCAAGTTTAAAATTTAAATCATAAAAATAATCAAGTGCTTCTGAATTTATCGGCAAACTGCAGCCGTTTAAAACCGTTTTTGAACCATCAGAAAGTTCGGTAACATAAGAGTCAAACGAAATGCACTTTTTTACAAATTCTATAGCTTCATCTTTATGTTCCGAACTGTCAACAACTGAATATGCCGAACGCAGTACGGCAATATGGAAATTTTCTTCATCAGACGGAAAGCCAACAAATTCTATTTCATCTCTCGCATCATATTCAAGATAGTCCAACTGTCCGAAACTCGAAAATCCCGTTGCGATCATAAGCATATCATCATTCTTAAAAGCATCATACAGTTGTTCGTTCGTCAGATCGGCAACCGACTTATTGTATGTTTTCATAAATTCGATCAGCTCTTTAAATTCATCGCTGTCAAAAGTGCAGGTCTTGTTTTCAAAATCAACAAACTTTGACATAATAAATGCGATAAAACCATAGGAGTCTACCGTATAGTCAAAAGGATATTTGCACCCAAGAGCGTTTGACTTTTCCAATATATGTTCAAAGCTTGTATCAGTATCATCATTCCAAAGCTTTTTCTTTACAGCCGCAGATTCAACGTCAAAATCATACGGCATCTCATACAGCTTGCCGTTCTGTTTCAGTGAATCAAGGACTGATTTTACATAATCGTCCTCGTTTATATACTGAGTGAGGTCAGTCAGCACACCTTTTGCCGCAAATGAAGAAACATTTATGTCTTTGTCAGCAAAAATAACATCAATCTGTTCGCCGCCGAGCAAAGCCATTGTCAGAAGATCAGATGTTGAGTACCGTTTCTCTTCAATATTGTATTTGTTTTCAGACTTTAAATTTTTGATAACGTAATCTGTGTGACTATCATCATTTTCACTTCTTGCAATAACCAGCGTTTCTGATGAATACGGTTCGTTTGTTTTATCCGCTGTCTTGCCGCATGATGACAATACAAGAGCCCCTAAAATAATCGGCACAAGCAGTTTGATTTTCATATATATCCTCTTTATTATATAAAATCCCCACATTTTTGCGATGTGGGGATAATTTTATATGCGTAAATTTATATTTCGATCTGCTGCTCACGGTCAGGACCAACGCCGATCATTGCGATCTTACATTCGCAAAGTTCTTCAAGGCGCTTGATATAACCCTTGCAGATCTCCGGAAGTTCATCGAATGTTCTGCAATTCGAAATATCATCGTTAAATCCGGGATAATCCTCGTAAATAGGCTGGCAGCCGTCAAGCTCTTCAAGAGTTGCGGGGAAATCCTTTATAATAGTGCCGTCAGGCTTCTTATATGCAACGCAGATCTTGAGTGTGTCGATTCCTGCGAGGGTATCAAGCTTGTTTACAACAAGGCAGTTAAGGCCGTTTACGCGTACTGCGTGGCGAATGATAACAGAGTCGAACCAACCTGTACGTCTTGGTCTGCCTGTGATAGTACCGAATTCGTGACCCTTTTCACGGATATAGTCGCCCGTTGCATCGTTAAGCTCTGTCGGGAACGGACCCTTACCAACTCTTGTTGTATAAGCCTTTGCAACACCGTAAACATTGTTGATAACTGTTGGGCCAACGCCTGTACCTACGCAAACGCCTGCGGAAAGTGGGTGCGAGCTTGTAACATAAGGATATGTACCGAAGTCGATATCGAGAAGTGTAGCCTGTGCGCCCTCAAAGAGGATAGTTTTGTTTGCCTTTACAGCTTCATAAGCAAGAACGGAAACGTCAGCTTCATACTTTGCAAGACGCTTGCCGTATTCGGTGTATTCCTTGATAACAGCTTCGATATCAACAGCTTCACCGCCGAAAACTGCAGTGATGATCTTGTTTCTGAGCTTACCCGTTGTGCGAGCCTTTTCAGCAAAAACTTCAGGGTGAATAAGGTCATAGAAGCGAATGCCCGAACGCTCGTACTTGTCCATATAAGTAGGACCGATACCGCGCTTTGTTGTGCCGATATCGAGGTTTCCTCTGAATTCTTCGGAAAGTCCGTCGAGGATTATATGCCAAGGCATAACGATGTGTGCTCTTGGGTCGATCTTGAGGTTATCGCATGAAATTCCTCTTGCTTCGAGGTTATCGATCTCTCCGATGAGATCCTGAGGGTTGAGAACAACGCCTGCACCGATAAGGCAGAGGGTATCTTTATAAAGAATTCCCGAAGGGATAAGGTGAAGCTTGTAAGTTTCACCGTTGCTTGCAACAGTATGTCCTGCATTGTTACCGCCCTGTGAACGGATAACAACATCTGCTCTTGAAGCAAGGATATCGATGACTTTACCCTTTCCTTCATCGCCCCACTGAGTACCGATTACAATATTAGCAGCCATAGAAAACTCCGTTTCCCGACAGCAAAAAATTTTCACCGACTTCCCTGCTGCCGAAAAAGAAGCCGCAATAATAAACTAAATCACCAAATTGTATTATAACAGATTTTTTTAATAATGTCAACTTTTTTCTTGACTTAATTCAATATATATGGTAAAATCTATTTATAGAAAAAACGCCTATATTTTTAGGCTAAACGAGGAGTAATTATGGGGATTTTTAATAACAGATCAACAACAAGGCTGTTGGGGTTGGCAATTGTAGGCATTGTTTTCATCGGATTCGGGCTTTCATCGCTCATCGGTGCAATGAGCTTTAAAAGCGATATAAGAAAAAACATTGAACAAGAAGAAAACATCATCGATTTTATGTATCCGTCCGACTATAAGCTTAATGAAAATGTATGCGGTTACATAAATTATCTGTATGAATGTTTTTGCGAAGAAACAACGACCAACACTGTGAACGGCATAAAAACTTCTTCGAGAGTATCGGGAAGCTACTATCTTATGCCGATCATAAACTCAAATGACAACAATATGTATTACATAACTGTGCTTATAAAGGACAAAGACTTTACAGCACTGTGTGATCAGCTCGTTGATGATACTTATGCTTACCTCGTTGGTGATGATGTCGAGTTTACCGATGTATTTTTCACGGGAAAGATCAAGCCTCTCGAAAGTGAGGTAAAAGACTATCTCATCGATTGGGTGACCGACGTTGAACTTTTTGAGGACAACTCCGTTTCAACAATAGATAAGTATGTTCTCCCTTACCAGCTTGAAGAATATAATTTGGATAACCATTATTCCTCCGCAAAGTTGTTTATACCTATCGGCATTGTGATAGTTGCTGTTTGCACCGCTATACTTGTGGTCGTAATCAAAAAGAATAAAAAGCAGAGCGAAGAGCAGTCCGACTTCACTAACGACAATTCCAACAGCTATGACACTTCATACAAAGAGGAAGAACCCACACCTGCTTCAAGCGAAGATAAAGCCTATGTTTCTGCCGCACCGTTGAATGAAGCCAAACCGTATGTTCCGGCTCCCTCTGTTGAGGAGGTCAAGCCTGCTGCTGTCAGTGTACCAAGCGTTAATCAAGCAGCTGAAGCTTCACCTGCCAAGCAGGAAACCGCTAACGACAACACAAACGCAGCTCCAAATGAAAACGGTATGCTCTCGGCAACGGTTTCAGCTGAGGACGTGGACAATCTCCCCGATGACAGTTCAGCAAAGCCGACATTCAACTATGATGATGACGGAATGGGCGGAATTGATGTCAGCGCACTCGATCTGAGTTCGCTTGATGATTACAAGGACGAAGGCTCTTCCGACGAACCTGCTGACAACAACATTTACAGCAGCGATGATGAAGAATATACATTTGATGCGGATCCGGCTTCGATCCAGCTTTCAGATATGGACAAATAACAAAAGAAAGGTGTTAGAATATGTTTTTATTCAACAAAAACAAGACAAAAGATGAACCCAAATCTGCCGCACCTGTATCCCCTGCCCCTGCTTCAACAACCAAACCTGCAAGCGCCGAAGATTTCTTCGCCGACCTTGACAGAAAAGCAAAGCCAAAGCCGGTCGAACAGCCTGTAAAAACAGATGTTGATGTCCCCGATGTGGTCGGACTTCGTGAAGAGCCCCTGCCCGAAGTAGAAAGCAGTATGAACGATGTCGAAGCTGACGAACTTGCAGCTGAAAATCTTACCGATAAAACGATCGGTGATGACGGAAACTATCACGGCAATATGAATGATGCATACACCGCTCCCGAAGCGCCAAAGGAAGAAAAAGTTTTTGACCCGAGCAGTGCAGTCACAGCCGAAGATTTTTTCAGCAATATGGGACGTAAGTCAACTCCGAAAACCGCGGCAGAACCCGTTGTTCTGCGTGAAGAACCTCTCCCCGAGGTCAGAAGCAGTATGAACGGACTTGATGTTTCAGCACTTGCGACCGACGGACTTCGTGACAAGTCCTACGAAAACGACGAGCTTTATCACGGCAGTATGAACGATATTCCCGATGAAGAAGCCATTGACACGGACTCGCTTGCGGTAAAGCATCTCAAAGCTGATGCTGATGACAGCGGAAATATTTACAGCGATGACGATTACGATGTTGACGAGAGCAGCATTGTTGTTGAAGAAATAAACGAATAAAAAATAGCTGTTTAGCCTTAATACTAATTTTTAATCAAAGCGTAGCCAAAAAAATCGGCGCAAAAGCAATATATGCAAGTTTTGGCTTGATTTTTTGCACATTTTCAGTTTAAGAATTAGTGTATAAAAAGGCTGAACAGCTTTTTTATACAAAAAAACTGCAGCCTTTTTAGCGAAAGACTGCTTAAAACAAATTAAATGAAATAAATTAGGAGGCACGAAAAAGAATGCGCCAAACGGAAACGCCCACCGATCATTCGGTCGGTCTTTTATACAAAACACCATTTAAAATTTGGAAAAAATCAAGCCGATAATCTTAAATATATTGGATTTCGGCGCAGATTTTTTCCTATATTTTATTGGTGTTTAGTATTACGCCTTTGGTTCGTTCAAAGACTTACAGAATGACCTTTAAGCTGTTTCCAAAACAAATACACATCGTCTGCATCGATGTGCGGTAAATCATAACCGAAAAAATCGGTTGTGAAATCAAAAATTATAATTGCGGCAGGCAGAATTCAAATCCGTCTGACCTTATATCATCGATAAGCTGCGGCAAAATTTCCGCATTTGTCGATGAAACGCTGTGCAAAAGGTAGATCGCACCGTTATGTGCGGCATTTCTTGCCTTTTCGAGCGAAGATGCAGGGTCGGGTTGGTTATCGACATTCCAGTCACAGTATGCATAGCTCCAGAGCATTGTCTTATAGCCAAGCTTACTGCAAACGGCAAGCGCACGTTCCGAATATTCTCCGCACGGTGGGCGAAGATACTTCATTTCGACTCCATACTCATTTTTTACGAAGTCGTGGAGCGACATTATCTCCTCCTCGGCGCTTTCAGGCGAAAGTGTCGGCAGAGATTCGTGCTTCATACCGTGGTTGCCGATGATGTGTCCCTCCGCGATCATACGCTTTACAAGCTCTTTATTGCGCTTTGCGTAGTCGCCCGTGAGGAAAAATACCGCTTTGACATTCTTCTCTTTTAAGGTGTCGAGAATTTTTTCGGTATAGCCGTTCTCATAGCCTTGATCGAACGTCAGGCAGATACCTTTTGCTCCGCTGAACACAGCATAGCTGTCATATTGTTCAAACTCATCGTTGAACATCTTTGCGCCCGTTGGACAGTTGTTTTCGTCACATTCAACGCCCTGTCCGTACCCGTGAGATTCGGCTGAAAGTCCGTTCAGCTCGGAGATATCCTGTGCTGAAAGCTGATTTGCCGAAACTGTAAAGGTAAAAAGGTTCACAGTCATAGCCGCTGCTGCAAGAGCCGTGATAAGCTTTGAAAATCTCATCTAATCCCTCCATAACAAGATTTACGGATAAGTCCGTACAGCATTTATTATGCATATCTTGTTATAGCTTATCACAAGTATATTATATCACAATTTTACGGAAAATAACACTACAGAGCGGTTACAATTTTATCACAAAATACTTTCCGCATATTAACAGAAAAGCGCTGTGAAAATACATCACAGCGCTTTTTGCAAAATCAGCTTATTTGGAAAGATAAGACTTTACAAGCTCCTGAAGAAGCTCATCTCGGTCGATATGTCTGATAAGATTTCTTGCGTTATTATACGTTGTTATGTATGTCGGGTCTTCTGATAAGATATATCCAACGATCTGATTAATGGGATTATATCCCTTTTCGCTGAGAGCGTCATATATTAATGTGAGATTCTTCTTGAGTTCTCCCTCGTTTTCCTCAATAACTGTAAACGTCATTGTCTGGTCGTTATTCATTTTATATGACCTTCCTTCTGTAATGGATTCATCTAATATTTATATTATACTATATTTGCGGCAAAAATGCAAGTATTTTTTTTTATTTTTTGAAACAAAGGTTTTGTTTTGCTAACAAAGCGAAATTGCTGCTTAGAATAAGCTGTCAGCGATCTCATAAGCTCTGTCATCGTCCGAGCAGGCAAAAAGCATAACATAGTTGCTCTTTACAACGACTTTCGCACCGTCAAGCTTATACATTTCATCGGGAGTGTAATCCTTGTAAAGTTCGATCTGATTGTCAAGGCGCTTCTGAGCGGCTGCACGGGCATTCTCAGCCTGTTCAGCGGAATTCATCTTGAATACGGCAAGCTCATCGGGATAAGCGCCTGAGCCGCAGATATAAACCGAAAGAGCATCTGTAGCTTCAACATCGATATCATAATATGCGCCGATATCATCTTTGGTTTTCTCAACCGCGGATGGTATCTCGATCTCTGCCATTATTGCCGATGTGATATCAGCAGGAGCAGGCTCTTTCATTTCGGCGGTCGAATCGACCTTTGAACAAGCGGCGAGCATAATTATAGGCAAAACCAACATTGCGGCAAAATTTTTAAATTTCATAATTTTCCTTCCTTTACTGTGTTATCTCTGTTTCATCGGTCGATACGGAGGTCGTTTCGTTTTCGGTAACAGCTGCTTCTACCGCTGTAACTGCGGTTTCTGCGGATATCGCAGTTTCGCTTACAACTTCGGCAGATGTTTCCGAAACGTTCTCACCCTCATTTGAGAGTTCAAACTGTATCCTGCTCAAAACAACACCATAAGCTTTTCCAAGGAAATGAAGTCCGTCAGCTTCGGCATAGTCAGCTGCAAGATATCCGTCATCGTCCTGAAGCATTGTGAAGATATCGATATATTTGCATTCTTTGCTTTCAGCAGTTTTTTGGAGCTTGCTGTTATAGTCCATTATAAGCGGGATCTTTTCGGGATTCTCGCTCTCGTGAACAGCCGTAACGGGAGGTATCGACAGAATAACGATCTCCGAATCGGGTGAAGCGTTTCTAAGCTCGTCCACAAGCTTTGACATTTCTTCTGCCATATAATCCGTACTGAGGAAAGCGAGTCCGTTCGTTCCGAGCATAATGCAGATATAGTCGGGCTGCATCGCCTCTGCTTTTTTAGCGGCTGTAACACCGTTTATTTCCTTTGTTATAGCGGATTCAGGGTTAAGTCCGACCTGTGCGAAGACATTATCGGGTTCGAGATATCCGAAGCCAGAAAAGCCCGTAAAAATTGAATCTCCAATAAAAAGGCTGTTCGAGAAAAACGTCTTGTCATAATCGGTTGAGTTATATTTCGGTTCAGTTTCGCTTGTTTCAGCGGTGCTGTCACTTGCGTCTGTTTTCTCCGTAAGTACAATATTCGCTGTGACCTGCGTGGTTTCCGTCGTTGTCATTTGTGTTATGGTTTCCGTTGGCTCGGGTTCAATAACAACAGTTTGCGAAACAGCATATTCATCGTCCCAAGGCATTTTTATCCCTATATTTGCAAGTGGATCTTTTCCCGTGAAAAAAGTATAGCTGTATAATCCAAGTGCGGAAAGGACAAGAACAATAAGTACAATTATAATAACATTCAATGTAACAAGAACCTTTGAAGTTCTTGGTTTTTCAGAATAATAATAGTTTTTTCGTGGCATTTTTAGGGGTACACCTTTCTACTGCGATAACATATTTTATTATACACTATTTCATTCGACATATCAAGTATTTTTACAAGAAAATTTCCGCTCTGTGAATAAAAAAAATCCGTCTTCATAAAGAAAACGGATTTATGGAGGCGCCACCCAGATTTGAACTGGGGATCAAGGTGTTGCAGACCTACGCCTTACCACTTGGCTATAGCGCCGTTGGAGCGGATTACGAGGCTCGAACTCGCTACCTCCACCTTGGCAAGGTGGCGCTCTACCAGATGAGCTAAATCCGCATATTGGCGACCCGAAAGAGACTCGAACTCTCGACCTCCGCCGTGACAGGGCGGCGTTC
>CALANW010000111.1 GCA_937926145.1 uncultured Ruminococcus sp.
TTCCTCTACGTCTCGTGGGCTCGGAGATGTGTATAAGAGACAGGCAAAAAATCAGCATAAATTGTTCATAATCACTATTTATGCTGATCCTATAACTACTATTAGATAAAATTTTTACCCGTCCGATTCATTTTCTTCAAGCTGAGCTTTCAGAACACGGTTGTTTTTCATCGCACAAAGCGACATTGAAATACAGCTGATAATGATTATCTGCCACTGGATAATAAGGGCAATATCACTCAATTCATGCTCCGAATGAAAAATTCTGCTAACTGCTACGACTTCCAGTATAATATAAACGGGTATTATCCACTTTGCCGACCAGTTTTTTGCAAATTTGGGGTTCATTATTCCCTTTTTCGCGGTCAAATAGGCATATATGATATAAAAAGCCAAAATAACGGCAAATAATGAAAGCGATATTACCGTACCCCAGAGGTCATTGGCATTGCCGCAAAACATCACCAATATTAACGCCGCAGCAAGCACAACAAAAAACATTGCTTTGAATAGCCTGTAACCTATTTCGTGATTTTCGGACTTCTGCATTTCGTCATAGCCGGCTTCGTCAAAGATAGTTCCCGATAATGCGTTTTTATTGTTATCCATTACTCTTCCTCCTTGTTCTGTTCGTCAAGCACTTTGTTGTTTTTCAATCCGCAAAAGTAAAGCACAAAATTTTCCGCGGAAAGCATTGCACACAGCACAGCAAGAACAATACTGTCCGTCATTTTATCCGAAGCGGAGATAAGATGACCTGCGCCCAAACCGAAAACAATAGCAAGCAAAGCCGTTAAAATCGCCTTTGCAAGACTTCCCGTTGAGAATGAAAAAGCCGTGATTCCGTTGATAACGCCTGCTTTCGCTGCACGGAGAACGTAGATGCAGTAGCAGACTATCGCCGCCGCAAAATAGCTGCCTGCGACTATCACGACAGGGATATTTGCATCGACTGCACAGCTTATAACGTACCACACGACCGTCATTATGAGCGAAACTATATAAAGCTCACGAAAGCATCGAAAGCCGATATTCTCGCTTTTGCTCCGCTGACGTTCGTCCAGTCCGTAGTCGCTGAAAACAGTTACATAATTTCTTTCCTTTTTCGTTTCTTTCATATCAGTCACCCTCCCAGAAGATCTCGTCAAGTGTTTTCCCCAATGCTTTGCAGATATCTATGCACAGATTGAGCGTAGGGTTGTAGTCGCCTTTTTCGATCGCGTTTATGGTCTGCCTTGAAACGCCTGCTTTCTCGGCAAGCGTCTGCTGTGACATATCGAGAGCCGCTCTTGCGGCTTTGAGTTTAAGATTCTTTGCCACCCTATCACCTCCGACAAATTTATAATAGCATATATTTTACAGTTTGTCAAGTATATTTTACATATTGTAAAAGATATTTTTTATAAGAGATATAAAAAACGCTTTCCGATTGAATGACCGGAAAGCGTTTGAAAATCAATAAACTTGACAGGGTGACACTCCTGCATCTCCAAATACTGTTAGGATTAACAATAGGCGACGGCTGCCCGTTCCGTCCTCAAATCTATTGATGTTTTTAGCATATTCTTTTTACATCTACATCATACATCAACACTTTCTGTTTGTCAAGTATTAAATCAAATTTTTTTCAAAGTGTTTTTGTTAATGTAGTTTATTACTCTGTTTTTATTGAGTACATAGATAGAGCGTGCGCAGTACACATTTCCCATCGATACACGAACTGCAACTTTTACATATTCATTATCTATCTTATACTCTTTAACATATTCTATTGAATTATCATTGGGGTTAACGCCAACATAATCAGCTTAATTGATTATATCCGAAATATTCTCGCCATATTTTAAATAATCATTTAAATGCCGAAGTTTCATGTGTTCAATATTACTATCACCTATGAAAATTGGAGTTTCAGCTTCAATATCTAATTCTAAAAGCTCAATAACCCTTTCTGAAATAACTCCAAGCTTACGAGTCGCCATATATTAACGCCAACTTTCCCATTAATTTACAACTTCATTCTGCACAATAAGCAATATTCTCAGCTGCTAGCCGTCACAGTAACTTTTTCTTCCATTTTCGTTTTCGGCGGAGCGGTCGTTACCGCCGTCTGCTCATTTTTCTGAGTGGTGGTTTTCTTTTCCTTGGCGTTATGCTCGGTTGTTTTCTTGTCATTTTTCTTTTTGCCGCCCGAAGCTGTCGTTTCGCTTGGAGTTGTTTCGGTTTCCGTAACGGTCGTTACTACAGAGCCTGTCGGCGAGCTGTAGAGGTCTTCAATATGCTTTATCAGCGAAGAAGTATTTGCGGCAAAGCAGTTATCGATGAAGAGAACGTCGGTCGCTCCTATTTTCTTGATATAATCGACAGCGTTCGTTCCGAAATAGCGGATATCGATAACATATATCTCCTCAAAATTATTTACGAGGAACGGCACAAATGCATTGCCGTAGGACTCCTTGAAGACGACTATCTTCCTGCCGTTTTTGGTGCTTGTTGTTATTTTTGTATGGATAGCGTCCGCGCCGAGGAACATTCCGTAGCAGTTCGCGCCCTCGACATATTCGTGGAAAAGCGCGCCGCCGCTTTTCGGTGCGAGCGTATCATAATAGTAGGTCTGAACGGAATATTTAACATCGGGCGGCAGGAAGTAATGGAACTGCTCGGGGGCATTCGCGAGGGTTATATCGTTCGTATAGCCATAGAGCGAGCCGACAAAGCCTTCCTTGACCTTTTCGGTGTAGTCCGTGATAGGGTGATATTCCATTCCGAGCGCTTCGCAGAAAGCTGTATAAGCATAGTATGCGCCAAGCGGCGACCAGTGGTGGTCGGTTCGCAGGTAGATATACTCATCGGTATGCTCTGCAAGCTTGGAATAAGCGTCTATCGGGATAACATCGGGCGAAAGGCAGCTATAGATATAGTCTATCGATTCCTTTTCCGAGGAGGAATATTTGCTGTATTTTTTCGGGAGATAAAACTCGACCGAGGTCGGGACGACCATATTATAGACGTTGACATTGCCGAGTGAAGCCTTATACTTGTTGATTATCTCGGCATAACGCGCGCCCTGCTTTTTGTTTCCGCCGAAGAGCATAACGCCTGCGTCCTCGCCGTACATTTTTACGCCGTCAACGACTATGCCGTTATTAGAGAAATCGGCAATTCCCGTTGTTTCGGACTCGGTCGTTTCGGAAACGGCGGAGGTTTCCGTTACTGCGTTGTCGTTTTCCTCAGTTTTTTCGCTGACGGTAATATCGGTCTGCTGAGGAACGGGTTCTGTCTGCGCAGGTTCGGTCTGAACGGGAGTTTCTTCGAGCGAATTGCCCTCATCATCGGCAACGATATCCACCGTGCCGTAGAAAGTCGGAGAGCTTATTCCCATTGCTTTTTTCATACGCGAATTCAGCACAACGAGCTGTTCGCGGAACGGAACAGTATCCGAAAAATGCTCCGCGATGCCGCTGAAATATTCGCCGCTGAACAGCGCTTTCGCCGAAAACTCGGGCATTGGCGCAAGCTCACGCTTTTCCAGTTCGGAAGTTTTCGGTCGCGGCAGGACGGCGAGCAATACTGCTGTCAGCGCAATTACGCCGAGTATCACTGCGATGCTTATTTTATTGTAAAGCTTAACGTTCTTCTTGTAAGCCTTTGCGGCTTCTATTCTCTTTTCGAGCGAAGAACCTTTGTCTTTTGAACTCATTATTTTTTCCTTTTAAAATCTGAAATAGAGGAACGGGTTATAGGTCTGACCGACGAGCATTACCGACGAAACGGCGAGCAGTGCGATACAAAGCACTGTTCGGATAACGCCTGAAACTGCAAACGCTCCGCCCGACTTGCGCTCGATGTGCTGAACTTCCTCATTGAGCAGGCGTGAAATTGGCATTGAAAGCACTACCGCCGCTATGATAAGGTAGAGGTTGCTCAGAAGCGCCGACTTCGTGACTTCGTCATAAAGAGGTATTCCGCCTGCGCCGAACATTGCGCCGAGGCATGAGCCGAGCTGACCGAGGTCGGTGAAATAGAACACTGCCCAGCCGATAAGTATAAAGAAAAGCGCATAAATATGCGAGAAGAATTTCGGCAGTTTGTCAAGCACTTTCAGCATAAAAAGCTTTTCAAGGATTATCAGCACACCAAAGCCCATACCCCATATAATGAAGTTCCAGCTTGCGCCGTGCCAAAGACCCGTGAGAAACCATACTATCGCGAGGTTGAGTATCTGATGCTTTCGGTTTCCGCCGAGAGGTATATAAACATAGTCGCGGAAGAACGAGCCGAGCGAGACATGCCACCTGCGCCAGAACTCCGTTGCCGAACGTGAGATATACGGATAATTGAAGTTTTCGGGGAAATGGAATCCGAACATTTTTCCAAGACCTATTGCCATATCGGAATATCCCGAAAAATCGAAGTAAATTTGCAGTGTGAACATTGCAACGCCGAACCAAGCGGCTGCGACCGAGGTCGGAGCTTTCTCAAATGTGAGTGAATTTGCGGCAAGCTGACCGACCGTGTTCGCGATGATAACTTTCTTTCCAAGTCCGCATATAAATCGGATAAGTCCCGAGTTGAAGTCCTCGGCGGTCGTTCTGCGCTCGTCTATTTCTGCGGCAACGCTCTCGTATCGGACGATAGGACCTGCAACGAGCTGGAAGAACATTGAAACATAGAGCAGAAAGCTCAGGAACGAATGTTGAGCCTTGACTTTTCCTCTGTAAACATCGACCGTATAGGAGATAGTCTGGAACGTATAGAATGAAATTCCTATAGGGAGCGAGAATGTCGGCTCGCGGAGCGAAAGACCCGTCAGAAGATTTATCTGATGAATGAAAAATGCGCTGTATTTGAACACAAAAAGTATGCCGAGATTTACGACGAGCGAGAAAACAACGCCGAGTACGGGCTTTCCTCTTTTTTTGGTGCGGCAGCTTTCTATAAAAAGTCCGTTGAAATAATCGACCGCTGCGCTGAAGATCAGCAGAAGCACCCACACGGGTTCGCCCCATGCGTAAAATGCGAGCGAAAACAGTGCAAGCACAAGATTTCGCAGCTTTGCCGACCTTGCCGAATAATAAAACACAAGGCAGAGCGGCAAAAATACATATATAAATATAAGGTTTGAAAAGACCATTTCCTATCCAATGCTCCCAAGTTATTTTTTCAGCTTTGTTTCCTCGGCATCGATGATGCTCATAAGCTCTTCGAGCGTTTTGCTGCTCTTTTTCTTTCTTACGGGAGCGATATTTTCTTTCGGAACTACTGCATTTTCGGGGATAGTGGAAACCGATTCGACAACAGGCTTTTCCTCTGTGGGAATGATAGGCTTGTCATTTTTCTCAAAGTAATTTTTCACGCTTTCGTCAAATCCCGACTTTGCGGCAGCTTCTTCCTGAATATTTGCAAGGCTGTCGGGAATAACATTGCTGACGTGAGGGGTGAAAACAACACGTTCGCCCTCGTAACTGCGAACTGCGTCTGCGGTTATCCTTGTTGGAGCGGCGGAATAAGCAGGCTCGCTGCCCGATGAAGCTTTCGCCGATGCACTGACGGGAGATGTATGCTTTGCAATGCCGCTGATGCGTTCAAGGCGCTCGTTCGGCGTTTCGTTTTCGGGGATACGGACGGGTTCTTTTTCTTCGGCAACGAAATCAGCTCTGCCGTTGCTGTCAACGGTAAGGCGTGACTTCGGGCGCAGATCGTCCTCGTCAAAGTCGAAATCGCGGCTTCTCGGGCGTTTTACAACGAGCGGAGATTCCTCGCTTCTTTCGGGATGGCGAGGTTCGGGCGCTTCATCGCTGAACTTAGGCTTTGAAAATGTTACGGCAGGAGCTTCTTCCTTTCTGCGCGAATTGATAACATCATCGATATCATCGAGCGAAGAAGCTTCGCGTTCAAGCGCCTTGAGCCTGTTTATGCGAACGACCTGAACAGCTATTATAATAGTAAGCGGAATTATAAGCACGATGATTATTCCGACCGTGCTTGTGGCAAAGTCGATGAACTTTCCGAACGCTTCAAGCTGCCATACAGCCTTTGCGATGACGGCGGATTTTTCCACGCGGAAGGTTTCGTTATCGGGCGCAACGTCAAATTTGACTATGTAAGCATCGTCCTGCACTTCGGTAACACGCGTGAGGACGGTATATTCGCCGATTTTGCAGAGGATAACGCTGCCTGCTTCGATAGAATCGTTCTCCGACTCCTTGGCGACGATTATCGTACCCTGCGGTATGCTCGTTTCCATATTTACGGCTTTCGTTCGATAAAAACAGTAGCCGAAAACGCTTGTGGCGGTGTTGTCCTTATGAAAAACAACGCCTATGAATATCATTGCTGCGATAACGGCAACAAGAAGTATTATCAATATTATCTCCGCAACGGAAAAAGCGGAAAATTTCTTATCGGTTCGTGACATCTGCGGTTCGTCCTTTCAAAAATTCGCATTCCTTTATAACTTTATAAATAGATAAAAATATTATAGCATACTTTTTTACAAAATAAAACCCCCAAAGCACTAAAAATTCTTAAAAATCTTAAATTTTGCTTAATTCGTTCTGTATTTTATTGACAAAGCCGCAAAACGGTGCTATACTCTTTAACGTGAAAAAATGAATATTGCTGCACAAAAGCATATCATATACGATATGCTTGATACAGTCGGGGAAGTTATAAAGTGAAATTTTTACTTAATGAGAGCTTCACTTTTGTACGGTCCTGCCGCCGTAATGACGATGCAGACGCAATTATGTCACTGCAGATTTTGTGGGAAGGCTGCGTTCTGTTCTTTTTTAAAGATAAGTCAAAGTCGGAATACCCGTCTGTCCGATGAATGAAAAGTTTATCGGGTTTGCAAAAAAAGCAGATATCCGCAGGTGATCGTCGCGCCGCAGTGAACGGTTGAAAAGTTACGCTTGTGCATTGTTCGGGAATTTCGGTTCGTTTTTGGAATGTCGGAAATGCCCTTGCTTTGCTGCGGTCATTTTGCATTTTGGGCAATATCGGCTGCGGCAATTTTTATGCGAAAATGAATTATTTCGCAGAAAGGAAGTTTTCAAATGAAAAAGTCAAAGCTCTTATCCCTCGCAATTGCAGGTATTCTTGCCGTTTCGATGACAGCCTGCGGAAATGCGAACTCCACCCCTGACGGCGGAGAGATCACTACCTCCGAGATCACCGAGTCTGAAACCGTTGTAAACGAAACAGAAGTTGAAACGGAAGAAACCACAACTGAAGCTGCCAATGCTGACAGCGTTATCGACCGTGAGGGCAACCTCGTTGATGTTCCCGAAGAGATCAACACTATCATCTCCGCAGCTCCGTCCGTAACGGAAATTCTCGCAGGACTTGGTCTTGCTGACAAGATCATCGCAGCAGACAAGTATTCTGCTGACGTTGAGGGCATCGATCCTGCTGTATGCACACTCGATTTCTACAACCTCAACACAGAAGAACTCGTCGCTCTTGCTCCCGATGTTATCATCATCAACGGCATTTCCGACAACGGCGACACCGACCCTTATGCTGAACTTAAAGCAGCAGGCACAAACGTTGTTTACATTCCATCCGCAGTTTCTCTTGACGGCATCAAAGACGACATTGCTTTCCTCGCAGCTTACACACGCACTTCCGACAAGGGTGATGAACTCATCGGCACTATCGATAGCTGCATCAGCGATATTTCCGCAAAGGCTGCAAACATCACCGAAAAGAAGTCCGTTTACTTTGAAATAAGCGCAGCTCCTTACCTTTACACAACAGGCAGCGGCACATTCCTCAACGAGATCATCGAGCTTGTCGGCGCTGAAAATATCTACGGCGGAGAAGAGGGTTGGATCTCCAACTCCGACGAAACTGTTATCGCAGCTGACCCTGATGTTATCCTCACAAGCGTTGCTTATGACGGCTATGACTTCAACGAGATCACAGCAAGAGAGGGCTGGGACGTTCTCACAGCTGTAAAGAACGGCGAGGTTTATCAGGTAGGCGCAAACGAAACAAGCCGTGCATCTCAGCACGTTGTTGAGGGCATCAACGAGATCGCATCTGCAATTTACCCCGATGTTTACGGCGAAAATGCAAACGTTACAGCCTGCACTACTGCGGCTGACCTTGCAGCTTAACGCAGGGTGAAGCGGCTCAATTTAACAGCAAAAATAACGGCGGTGATACTCTGTTCATTCGCTTCCCTCGTCATAGGAATATGCGTGGGAAGCGTCACGGTATCACCGCTTCATATTTTTGCGGCGATAAAAAATGCGTTCTTCGGCGTGCCTCTCCCAAGCGATGTCACCGAGGGCGAGGTCAGCATAATTGCAGGGATAAGACTTCCGAGAGTGGTCCTCAGCTTCATCGTCGGAGCAGCCTTTTCCGTCAGCGGAGCAGCCGTCCAGTCGGTGCTTCGCAATCCGCTCGCCTCCCCTTTCACGCTCGGAACTTCAAGCGGCGCATCTCTCGGCGCAAGCCTTGTCATCGTCACGGGCTTTGCACTTTTCGGCAGCTACTCAACAGCAGTCGGCGGAGCAGTTTTCGCCGTTGCAACAATGTTTATAATGGTAGCCTTCGCAAGGCGGCTCGACCGAAGCCTGCAAAGCAGCACGGTTGTCCTCACGGGAATGGTGCT
The DNA here is from genome assembly GCA_937926145.1 of uncultured Ruminococcus sp. Taxonomy (GTDB): domain Bacteria; phylum Bacillota; class Clostridia; order Oscillospirales; family Ruminococcaceae; genus UMGS363. The sequence continues at coordinate 8,624 of CALANW010000111.1, forward strand.
TTCACTTTTCATAAGCGCTTGGGTAAGCCTTATGGCGACATTTTCGGACGAAAGATACCGCCAGCTCATAAAGTGGCAGAACGGCAGCTTCGCAGGAAGAGGCTTCGGATATTCGGCTGTTCTGCTTGCTGTTTTCGCTGTATGTTTCACGGTTTTTATGATAAAATCCAAGCAGCTCGACCTGCTGACTTTCGGTGATGAGCAGGCGATGTCGATAGGCGTGAACACTTCAGCCGCAAAAACGATACTGCTCGTGCTCGCGTCCGTACTTTCGGGAACGGCTGTCGCTTTCGCAGGAGTTATCGGCTTTGTTGACCTTATCGCTCCGCATATCACGCGAAAGATCTTCGGTCCGAAGCATAAGCTTCTCCTGCCGATGACAGCGCTTGTCGGCGGTGCATTTATGACGATATGCGATGTTGCGGCGAGAACGCTTGCAGTCCCGAACGAACTCCCTGTCGGAGTTATAACCTCGCTTATCGGCGCACCGTTTTTCGCAGCGGTTTTCTTTAAAAGAAGAAGGTGAATCTATGCTCGAAGTAAAAGAACTTTCCTGCGGCTATGGGAATGAAACTATCGTAAAAGATGTAAGCTTTTCCGTCAATGACGGTGAGATACTCGCAATAACAGGTCCGAACGGCTGCGGAAAAACAACGCTCCTGCGCGCTTTGTGCGGAATTATCCCCTATAAGGCAGGCAGTGCGCTCATTGACGGCAAGGAGATACGCTCAATGTCCCGAGAGGAACTTTCGATGAATGCGGCGCTCCTTTCGCAGACGGGCGCAGGCGGCGAGTACAGCGATTTCACCGTCCGCGAAACGGTCGCACTCGGAAGATACGCCAAAAGCAAAGGCTTTGGCTCGGATAAAGCCGATGAAGCCGCCGCAGAGGAGTATATGAAAAAAACAGACACCCTCCGCATCGCAGACAACGTCATAACCGAGCTTTCGGGCGGTCAGCTGCAAAGAGTTCTGCTTGCAAGAGCGTTTGCACAAGAACCGAAGATAATCTTCCTTGACGAGCCTGCGAACCACCTCGACCTGAAACGTCAGATAGAGCTTATCGAAATGCTCAAAGAGTGGTCAAAAAGCGGAAAAAGCGTCGTCGGTGTTTTCCACGACCTTAACCTTGCCGCCGAGCTTTCGGATAGAATAATGGTGATGAACGAGGGCAGAACAGAGATACTCGATTCATCGGAGAATGTATGCCGCTCGGAAAAACTGAATGAGATTTACGGTTTTGATATAAGAGCTTATATGCAAAAGACATTGAAAAAGTGGGAATAATACTAAACACCAATAAAATAAAGGAAAAAATCTGCGCCGAAATCCAATATAAACCTGTTAAAAACAGCTACGAGATTATCGGCTTGATTTTTTCTGAATTTTAAATGGTGTTTAGTATAAAATTTTGACCTCGTTCATTTTTGAGCGAGGTCAAAATTTTATTCAACTGTCATTTTAGTTGCCATGCCGTTTTTGTCGAGCCAGCCGTTTGCCTTAAAATATTCTTCAAGGCAGAGTCCGCTTTCCTGGACTTTGTGTGCATAGTAAACGCCGACAAAACGATAATGCCACGGTTCATATATTATGCCCGTTTCGTCTTCCTTTCCCTCGGGATAACGGAGAATAAAGCCATAATCTGCGGCGTTTTCCATAAGCCATGCATACGCTTTCGTGTTCTTGAAGCCGTCGTCATCGAAGCTTACATACTCATCGGAGAAAATATCCGCGGAAAGTCCTGCGTTATGCTCGCTTTTTCCCGGATATGCGACCTCTTTTTCGGTATCGAGGACTGCTTCGTCGTAACTCATTCCGTTATTGATGCGCTGCTGAACGCTTCTGTCGAAGTTGAACTGCTGGTACTCGATAGTGCGGTAGGACGAATTTACGGTGAGGTTTATGCCGTCCTTTTTCGCTGCGGCGAACATATTTATAAGGTAGTCTGCGGCGCGTTCGTCAAAATCAAAGTCACGCTCGCCGTTGGAATAGACTTTTTTGACAGTTATTCGCTTATCATAATCGTCGGGGAGCGGATTTTGGTTGTTCACGAGGAACATTGCCCACGCGTTATCGATGTTTTCCTGCTCTGCCGTTGTTTCTGTCATATCATCACCTGCACCTATAACTATTCCGTCTGAATTATCTGCAATGCTGTCCGTAGTTCCGTCTGTCTCGCGGCTTGTCTGCGAAGCGCTTTCCGATGAAGCCGAAGAAGTCACCGATGCGGAATCATCGACTTTTTTGAAAGCCGATGCTATCTTTTTCACTGCGAACCAGACGAGAAGAACGAGTATTATTATCATTATCCACCGCAGGATAAGAGCCTGTTTGCTGATTTTTTTCTTCCTGCGTTTTTTCTGCTGTGCCATTTTTTATGTTCCTTTCATTGTTTTCTATCGGAATTATAGCACAACGCTTCGCCTTTTTCAAGAGTTTTCACATTTTGTAAGAATTCTGTAATCGGTTAATATTAAATTTATAAAAATTAAACAGTATATTTACATCTGCATATTAACAAAGTATTCACTTTTTTGGAATTTTACGTTATAATAAATGTATATGACATTATACGCGGAAATATGCGAAAAGGGGGCATTCGGATTGAATAAAAGATCAGCAAAGATAAAAGCTGCTGCCGCAGTTACGGTTTGCACTGCTCTGCTTGCTGTCTGCACCGTTACGCTTAGCATAAAGCTTAATGAGCACACTAATGAGGCTTCGTCCGTTCGCGCTTCGGCAGAAAGTGCTGCCCTTTACATATCCGAAAAAGCTGACCTTATGAAAGCAGCCGCCAACGAAACCTCCGAACTCGCGTCTATACGCTATGCGCCCGATGAATTCAAGAACTATGCGCTCCGCGACCGAAACAGCGCGCTTTCCGGACTTGGAATAAGCCTTGACTTTATCAAAAGCGGTGAAAGCATCGGATTTGCAAGCGGAAAAAATTACAGCTCAACTGGAGTTCTCTCCGTTTCGGACGGATTCGTTTTCGATGAAAATTCGGGCAAACTTTACTATGCCGTGACAAACTCCGCAAACGGAAATATTACCGTCTGCGGTTGTGATGCCGACTATTTCGGCGGATATTTCGCTTCGCTTAAAGATATGGGTGCAAGGCTTTCCGTCGGCGACAAGACTATCATCTCGACCGAACTCAACTCCCCTGCTTATGATAAAGCGAGCAAGCAGTGCGGTGAACTTTCGCTTGAAATGTTCGACTACAGCTTTCCCGAAAAGACCGACAGCCGACCTTTTATAGCTGTAACAGCGGTGATCGCGGCTGTTCTTGCCTCGGTTGCTTCGGTGATATGCTGCGTTCTCATTGGCAAGACAGACGAAGAAAAAGCTGCTGAGATTACCGAACTGAAAGTGCAGAATCTTCCCATTCTCCCCTCGCCCGTGCAGGAAGAACATACTCCCGTTCAGGAGATATCAGCACCCGAACCCGAACGCCCCGAACCCGCTTTTGTTTCCGAAGAAACGGAAAAACTGCTTGCCGCTCTCGGTGGAGAGCTTGAACGCACAAACAATGAAAAAAACGAGCTTGAAGAGCGCATAAAAGTGCTTGAAGAAAAGCTTACAGCTGCCGAAGCTTCGGGAAAAGATACAGCTTTCGCTGCTGCCGAAGCTGAAAAAATGATAAAGGAAAGCCGCGAAAGATTGTCCGAACTTGCCGAAGCCGTAAACATCATCGGCGAGAAAAATCAGCGCATAAAGTCTATCATCGGCGCGATCGAGAACATCGCTTTCCAAACGAATATGCTCGCGCTCAACGCCGCAATAGAAGCTGCCCGTGCAGGCGAAAACGGCAAGAGTTTTGCTGTTGTTGCCGATGAGGTGCGAAGCCTTGCCGCCGAAAGCGCAGAATCGGCACGAAAGTCCGCCGATATCCTCACCGAATCGGAAGAAGCCGTAAAAAAAGGCAGCTCCGCCGCCGAGCAGGCTGTTCTCGCAGCAGATAAGGCTCTTGAAAGCGCTGAAAATGCGGTGAAAGCAGCGAAATAAGGCTAACGCTTCAAATAAAATTAAAAAAAGGTTGACCGCAGAGATTTTTTGTGCTATAATATAGCTTGTGAAAATTTTGCGGATGTGGCGGAATTGGCAGACGCGCCAGACTTAGGATCTGGTGTCCCCGACGTGCAGGTTCAAGTCCTGTTATCCGCACCACTAAGAAACCCCGTAACTGCGTTGGTTACGGGGGTTCTATTTATTTAGGGTACACACTAAAGTACACACTTTTAATTTATTGGTGATAAATTATTTTTCGTCTGAAAGAATATTGCTGAAAATACTCTGCACAAGTGATGCAACATTCTCCATATCACTCGTCATCTGATGACTGTACACGCCGTATGTATCCATATCCTTGCTATGACCGACTATCTGTTTCAGATAACCTTCGGGTAAAGTCTTAACTGCAGAAACAAAAGTATGCCGCATTTCATACGGAGAAGTCTTTGAACTTATCCCGTTATGGTCTCGATAGCGCTGCCACATTTTATAATAATGCTGATACTTTATCGGCTCGCCGTCCTCGGAGAAGATATGCCCTTCGTATGGATTAACTTTCTTCTGTGCCTCGATAACAGCGCCGGTAAGCTCGTTCAAGGCGAATTCACGCTTGGCGTTCTCGTTCTTGCCTGCTGTCACTTCTCCGCGAACATTTATTGAGCGGTTTATATGCACAATACCGTCCGATATATCGTTCCATTTTAAGCCGATAAGCTCTCCAGGGCGAAGTCCTGTGAGAACTTGAAAACGATAGGCATTTATAAACGGGTCTGTTTTTACTTTTCCGTTCCAAAGCGTTTCATCTTCTGAGAAAAGTATTTTCAGATCATCGGGCTGAAGAATTCGCTTTTCCTTGTGGTATGCATTCTTCGGAACTTTGAGATTTTCGGGAAAAAGCGTTGTAGCATTGCAGAAACGGCAGTATTTCATAAATGAGTTTATGCAGGCTCTTATGTTTGACAGCGTTTTATGCGCAAGACCTTTTGAATAAGCCTTGTCGATTATGTTCTGAAGCTGCAGTTCCGTCACGTTGCTGACACGAACATTCCCGATAGCAGGAAGTATGTAGCTGTCAAAGGCGTATTGATAGATCCTTGCGTTGCCGGCTGAAGTCTTCAGCCTTACGTCTGCCATATATTTCTTAGCAAGGTCTTTTACCTTGATCTTGCCGTCTTCGATGCCGTCATCAAGCCAACGGTCAGCTTTTGCATTTGCTTCACGCTGACCTGTTTTTCCGGGCTTGGCTGACGTAAAAGTTTTCCGTATGCCGTCTTTTTGGACGTTTATCTGCCAGCGGTTACGGCTTTCCACCCATTGGGCGGTATTGGTTCTTTTCATTTTTCAATTCACTCCTTGACATTTTTTAAGGAGCATGATATACTTATTTTGGATTGTGGGTATATCATACTCCTATTTCTATCCCGTTCGGTGTTGGCGCACCGGGCGGGATTTTTTTATTGTATATGCAAACGGTTTTCAAGAGCTTCACGAAGCACAGAGGAGAAATTGATATGCTCTTTTTCAGCAAGTTCATTCAGATACATCGGAATTGTAAGTGTCTTTTTAACAGCTTTTGAACAATACTTTTTCTGATATTCAAGCCAATCAAACTCAACGATAGCAATAAACTGTCCCTTTTCAAGCTTAATATCTTCGGGATTAGACGGTTCGGGGATATCTTTTCCTTTTTCCGCCATAACTTCAATACATAAACCGAGGGCTTCATTTACGCTTGCAACGGCTTCTGCGATCGTTTCACCAAAAGAATTACAGCCGTCAATATCAGGGATCCATACGGCATATCCGTTTTCATCTTTTTGAAGTACGGCGGGATAACAATATTTATTTTTCATAAAAAGTCCTCCTATCAATATAATTATATGCAATACTCTGCAGGACTATTTAAGTCCTGCGTCTTTGAGTATCTTCTGTTCAAGTCCTTTTCCAAGGTCTTTGCAGTGCATAGGAACGGTGGTTTGTTTTCCTGTTTTTGAATTTTCAAGGAATACATGTGAACCTCTTTGACGTACTTCCTCAAATCCGTTTTCTTTTAGAAATTTGATCATCTGCTTGGGTGTCAGCGGCATCTCCGTTCCTCCTTTCTGTAATTATATTGTAGCACGTATTGCACGTATTGTCAAGGTTTTTTTAGAATTTTTTATAAAAATGCTCTCGGACTTGTTATCCGCTTATAACGGTCAACTATAGCCGAGAGTATTCAATCAAATATAATTCCTACGCTTTCATTGTAGTATCTTTACGAAAGAATTTCAATAGAGTGGAACCAATTTATTTTCACTTGTCCTAAAAAATGGACAGTTTATTCTTATGCCCTTGACAAAGTGGAACAAATGTGCTATTTTAATAATAAGGAACTTGGCTTTGGGGTAACATATAAGAAAGGATCATATAATGGATGACGACGTAAAAATAGAAAAGCTCGGTAAACTTATAGACATTTTTATCAATCTCCCTAAAGAGATGCAGGATAAAATGCTGTCTGAAATCATTTCTTTAGCGAATCAAGAAGTTTAGAATATGTATCAATAAAACTTTCAAGCTGCTCATCTGTCAGGCGGCTCGCAAAATCTATAAGCTTTTGAATTTTAGGGTTCTCTTCGTTTTTGGAGGAGTAGCCTACCAGATAATCTATAGATACACCAAAGTATTCAGCTAATTTTATAAGAGTTTCACCACTCGGAAGTGTTCCTCTATTAGTCCAGTTTACAAAGGAATTCTGATTAATCTTTAATTGAGAACAAAGTGTACTTTTATTTACTCCTTTTTGTTCCATAAGGAGCGTTATTCTTTCTAAAAAAGTCATGTTTCCTCCTTGACATTCATCTTTTGATGAAATATAATATACTTATAAATTAAATGAAAGGATAAAATTATGCCAGCAATAGATACATCTATAG
>CALANW010000112.1 GCA_937926145.1 uncultured Ruminococcus sp.
TTATATTACATTTCTGCTCTTTTTTCAAGATTTTACAATAAATTTATTAAAAGATTGTGCAAAAAAGCAATAAACAAGCTTATTTTTCGTCAAGTTCAGCAACCATAGTTTTTTCTGCTTAACTATTAAGCGCTTCACCCCACACCTCGATAAGTCTTTGGAGCGAAAAAGCCGCGTTCGCAGGACTTGTCGAGGGCATAACGATTGCCATATCCAAAAGCGAGCTGTCCTGATACTTTCGAAAGAATTTCTCCGCCGTTTTTCCGTTCAAAATTATCCGTTCGACCTGCGAATTCCCGATAATTTCATTCAAATTTGCAGGAACGACATTCTTTATGCTGCTGTCGCTCGAACCGACTATATCGCAGCTGTAAATAACATCATAAAGCGCAATATTATGCCGTTCGAGCAAGGCTTTTTTCTGCGTTATATCGCTCGGAACATCTTCGCTGTAAACAGCGGCGAGCATTTTCCAGAAACGGTTCTGTGGGTGACCGTAGAAAAAGCCGTCCTCCCTTGATTTCACGGACGGAAAGCTGCCGAGAATGAGCAGCTTTGAGCTTTCGCTGTAAAAAGGCGGAAAGCTGTGGGTAATGTTGGTGTATTCGTTCTGTTTCATCGTTCTGACCTGCTCCTATATTCACTCGGCGAACAGCCTGATATCCGTCTGAACTGACGGTTGAAATTTGAGATATTGCGAAAGCCGCAGTCGTAAGCTATGTCAAGGATATTTTCGTCCGAGCCAAGCAGCTTTTGGCAGGCTTTTTCTATGCGGAAATGCGAAATATACTCGACCGCGCTAAGTCCGACGTGCTTTCGGAAACGATTCATAAAATAGCTCTCGCTCAGATGCACCGACTCCGCAAGCTGTGCCACCGTTATCCTCTCGGAGAAATGCTCCGCAACATATTCCAGCGCAGGACGGATAATATCCGCCGAACCGCTTATCTCGGGCGAGGTTTCCGCTTCTTCCTCAAGCAGCCAGAAGAGGCGTATCAGCTCGCTCCGCATAAGCATATCGAGCCGCGGTTCATCTCCTCTCGCACAGGCAAAAATATTCTCTGTCATCATTTCTATCTCGCTGTAATAACAGTGTTCCGAGGTTATGCGCGTCGGTATCTTCATCGTGCCGTTCACGAGCGGCTTTATGCACTCGGAAATGTACCTGTCCTGCTCCGAGCCGCCGAAAATTTCACGGCTGAAAACGAGCGTGTCATATCTCTGACTGACGTTCGGGCAGGGATAGATCGAGTGAAGAACGTTCGGCTGAGTGATGATGATATCGCCCTTTTGCGAAGTAAATTTTTCCTCGCCGCAGATAAATTCGGCAGAACCCTCGCGTATAAAATTCAGCTCAAATTCGCTGTGCCAATGCATCGGGACGCAGCCAAACCAGTTCGGTATCGCGCACTCATAATAGCTGAACGGCTTCTGCTCCGAGGAATGTATTCGGTTTTCCTTTGTATAAGCTTTATCCATACGCTCTCCCCATAAAATAAGATAGTATCAAAAAATCAAGCTTTTGCATAAATTTTCAGCTTTTGTTTATAGTATTATATCATATCATCGAATGAATTACAATAGTCATGTATGGGGAAAAACTTCTCCCGCTCACTTGACAAACCGACCGCATTATGCTATACTTAAGTCATTAAACAAGGTATCTTGTTTAATAGGAGTTACGAAGCCGTCTAAAATCGTTCTAATTGAATATAAAGTCAAGCCCTCTGATCAAAAGTCAGAGGGCTTGTTTTTATGTCATTTTACTCAAACATCATCCGAACGAATTTCTCCGTGTATTCACTCCAAAAAGTCATATCATGCGCACCCTTGCTTTCAAGATAAACATGCGGCGCATTGATGCTTTCAAGGTAATTATGAAAAGCTCGGTTGTTTTCGAGCAGGAAATCCTCCGTTCCGCAGCTCATAAAAATTTCAGGAAGTCTGCCGCTTTCGTTGAGCTTTTTCGCCGGGACTTCGGGATTGCTGTCGCGTTCTTCCACCGTTTCAAGCTCGCCAAAGCACTCGCGGTAATAGTCATAATTCGCAACACCGTTGCTCTCGCCCGACTTCAAATGTGCAATTTCGTGTACGATAAGCGCCGAGGACATTGCCGCAGTTTTGCCGAAATTTTCGGGATAAGTCAGCGCTGTATGCAAAGCGCCGAAACCGCCCATAGAAAGTCCCATTATGTAGGTTTCATCGGCATTCATCGCAAGTCCGAATGTGCGGCGAACAAACTTCACAAGCTCGTCCCCGACAAAGGTGCAGTATTTATGCCCCGTTGAAAGTCCGTCCAGCCAAAAGCTGTTCTCCCCGTTCGGCACGACGACTGCAAAGTTGTATTTCTTCGCCAGCTCCTCGGGAACCCAGTTGTGAGCCTCTTCCGTGTAGCCGTGAAGCAGGAAAAGCGTTCTCATTTTTGTGCCGTTTTCGCTTGGCTCGTCATTCGGGATATACATTTCAAAGCTTACTTTTCTTCTGAGTGAAGCCGAGAGAAATTTTGCTGTTATATTTGCCATAATTTTGCCCCTTTCAAAAAACGTTTATTTAAAGCACGGTTTCGTTTTGCTGTTTCGGAAGATATACTTTTCTTTTAATTATAGCACATTGGCGGAGTTTTGGCTATCAGAATTTTTATTTTCTACTAAAATCTGTCTAACTTTGAAAAAAATTATATGCAAATATCCAAAAAATAAATGCCAATATTGACAATCCTTACTGCTTGGATTATACTTAAAACACCGTTTTAAAAACACTGTTACAGATCGGAGCGATGAAATGTCGAACAGAATTGCAGGCGTAAGTGAGAAGCTTGTCGAATGTGCGAAAGTTGAATTTCTCGAAAAGGGTTTTGACGGAGCTTCGCTTCGCAATGTTGCCAAAAACGCCGAAACGAGCACAAGCTCTATCTACATTCGCTTCGGCGACAAGGACGGCCTTCTGCTTTATATCACAAAACCCGTAACCGACGGTTTTATCGGCATTTACAAGGCTGTTCAGCAGGATTTCAGCGAGCTGCCGTCCGATGTTCAGAGCGAAACTGTCAACGAATACAGCACGAATGAAATGTTCAGGCTCATCGATTATATTTACGATAATTTCGATGTTTTCCGTATTCTTTTGGACAGCTCGTGCGACAAGTTTTTCCGCGTTTTTGAACACGAACTTATCGATATTGAGCTTGATTATACGCTGAAATTTATGGAGGCTGTCGGCTGCCGCTCGCTTGATGACGGAAAGGTAACGCCCGATTTTCTCCACATCGTCATAAGCTGCTTTTTCAACGGATTTTTTGAGCCCGTCCGTCACGGAATGAGCAAGGACGAAGCTTACAGATACATCGGTATGCTTTCCAAATACCATCGTGCAGGATTCGGGACATTTTTATAAGCCAACATACGCCGTACTTTTGCGGCGTAAAAAAATAAACATTAGTTAGCGATAGATAACTAAGAAAGGAACTTTTTATGAATATGAAAAAATCTCTCGCAGTCATAACTGCAATTCTTACTGCTGCAGCTTTCGCAGGCTGTTCATCGAGCAATGACAATGCCGAAACGACTTCGGAAGAAACAACGACATCGGCGATTTCCTCCGATACCGCCGAGAGCGCAGACTTTGACGGCGGTGACGGCTCGGAAAGCGACCCTTACCGCATCTCAACGGCTGACCAGCTTCTTCTTGTGAACAATGACCTCACCGCACATTATCAGCTTGACGCTGACATTGACCTTTCAGCGCTTAACGGAAAAACTATCATCGCAGGCTACACTTACGATTACGTCAATATGGAAACGGGCGATATGGATATGACCAAAGCTTTCAGCGGCGTTTTTAACGGCAACGGTCACACGCTTTCCAACTACACCTATACTACTGACGGAAATCAGATGGCTATCGGAATTTTCGGTGCTGTAACAGGCACGGTCAAGAACCTCAACGTTGAAAATGTTGAGATATCCGGCGAAACATCAACTATGGCAGCAGGCGGAGTTATCGGCTATCTTTTGACAGGCGAAGCAAGCGGCATCAATGTAAAGAATGTTAAAGCAAGCGGCACTAACTGCACGGGCGGCATCATCGGCGGAAGTATGGCAGCCGTTTCAAACTGCACAGCCGAGGATTCCGAGGTGACCGTTCTCGGTGACAATGAATTCACAGACGGCATCGTTCAGTGCGATGTTGCAGAATGTGGCGGTCTTATCGTCGGCGGCAGCTTTGCCGGAAGCCTTGACAACTGCACAGCAAAGGGAACTGTAACTGCCGAGGGCAACGAACCTGTCGGACTTGGCGGCATCGCAGGCTGTATCCAGTGTTCACCGAGCATTACGGGAAACACAGCCGATGTTGTTATAAACGCAAACAACGGTCACGCTGTCGGCGGACTTTGCGGCTATGCAGGTATGGGTGATGACGGTGACGGCGTTGTTGATGCTCCCTGCAGGATCACCGACTGCGACATCACTGCTGAGATAAACACGAACGGCGCAACACACGTTGGCGGACTTGTCGGAACGGGACTTTATTTTTACGGTATGGAAGACAGATTCACCGTTGAAAACTGCAAGGTGAGCGGCTCAATAAACGGCGCTGTAAACGCAGGAACGGTCGCAGGCAGAGCTAACGGCAGCGAGATAATCAGCTGCGATGTCAGCATCAAGATAGACGGCAATGACAGCGATGCTCAGATCGGCAAAACAAAGCAGCTCTACGCAAGCGGCGACCAGTACGAAGTCGGCAGCAAGGAAGCAGCGGTTCGCCTTATCAGCAACCTTGACGGCACATACACTCCGCTTTTCGACACGCTTTATGCCGATGAATATGCTTCCGCATGGACAGATGCCTGCGCAGCTATTGTCGGAGATGACGGAGCAGCAGACGCAGCGGCAATGCTGAAATATTTCTGCGCAGGTAGCGTTTACGGTGAAGAAGCTGTTTCGACCTATTCCTCCGACCCCGATTCAGCACAGTTCTACTGCGGCTTTGCAGACGGCGCAGCAGAGATAACCTTTGACAACAGCACGGTTTCGGGCGTTGACAAGGACGGAAACGAACTTTTCTCGCACGAATATGAATTCTGCGGATATGACGAAACGAACGGCTTCTACGAGTTCAAATCCGCCGACGGAAACGAGGACGAATTCGCATATTTCTGCCTCTTCCCCGACACTCCAGCATCGACTTTCCACATCGAATTCAGATACGGCAGCAATGTTGACGAGCTTGTAAAATACACAGAGGGAAAATACGCATACTGGATGGCTTCGGGCATTCTCAAGGACTGCGACGAAGATATGATAAAGAACGCTATCGAACTTTTCAGCACAGAAAACCTCGCAGGTTAAACTTTTCACAAAAAACGCTTTATTCGGTTTTCCTGCCTTTATACTAATTTTTAAACTGAAAGTGTACAAAAAATCAAGCAAAAGCTCGCATATATGGCTTTTGCGCCGATTTTTTGTCTACACTTTGATTAAAAATTAGTATTACAATAAAACCACCGCAGACGGAAGAAATTTCGTCTGCGGTGGTTTTTATTGGCAAAATTTCGGTTTAAACTTTATAAATAACATTTTCCCACTTTTTCATTCGCATTAACAGATAAATTTATTCTGCATTTCAGCCAACTTAGCAACATCTTTACCGATAGATTTTGTAAGTTTTGACAACAGGTTTTTCGGCAACAAATTACCGTTGATATTTCATTGTTATTTTACACATTTTGCAGTAGCTCAAACTACCAGAATTTGTGCAACAATTATATTTTTGTACAAAATAAATCGTTCACGACATAATTTGACCGCTCGAAGAATTTTTCCTATAATAAAGGCATAAACTTACCGTTCCGATATAATTCGACAGAGAAAGGATAATCGATATGGCAAACGAAAGATATGAATTGAATAAAAACCTCGCGCAGATGCTCAAGGGCGGCGTTATTATGGACGTTACAACCCCAGAGCAGGCTAAGATCGCAGAAGCGGCAGGTGCTTGCGCTGTTATGGCACTTGAAAGAATCCCTGCTGACATAAGAGCTGCAGGCGGCGTTTCAAGAATGAGCGATCCTAAGATGATAAAAGGGATACAGAACGCAGTTTCTATCCCCGTAATGGCAAAGTGCCGCATCGGTCATTTCGCAGAGGCACAGATATTGCAGGCAATTGAGATAGACTACATCGATGAATCGGAAGTTCTCTCCCCTGCCGATGACAAATATCACATCAACAAGCGTGAATTCGATGTTCCGTTCGTTTGCGGTGCGAAAGACCTTGGCGAAGCTCTCCGCCGTATCAACGAGGGTGCATCTATGATAAGAACCAAGGGCGAACCGGGCACGGGCGACGTTGTTCAGGCTGTTCGTCACATGAGAATGATGCAGAGCGAAATCCGAAAGCTCACTTCAATGTCCAAGGACGAACTTTTCGAGGCAGCAAAGGAGCTCCGCGTACCTTTTGATCTCGTTGAATATGTTGCCGAAAACGGCAAGCTCCCCGTTGTAAACTTTGCCGCAGGCGGCGTTGCAACTCCTGCCGATGCAGCACTTATGATGCAGCTTGGTGCAGAGGGCGTTTTCGTAGGCTCGGGCATCTTCAAGTCGGGCAATCCCGAAAAGCGCGCAGCTTCGATAGTTAAGGCAGTTACTAACTTCAACGATGCAAAGCTTCTTGCAGAGCTTTCCGAAGACCTCGGCGAAGCAATGGTCGGCATCAACGAGCAGGAGATCGCGCTCCTTATGGCAGAAAGAGGCAAGTAATGAGCAAACCGGTTATTGGTGTGCTTGCGCTTCAGGGCGCATTTATCGAACACGAAAAAAAACTTTCGCAGCTTGGAGCGGAGTGCTTCGAGATACGTCAGCTGCCCGACATCGACCGCAGCTTTGACGGCTTGGTTATACCGGGCGGCGAAAGCACAGTTCAGAAAAAACTTCTTCACGAACTTGGACTTTATGAGCCGCTCAAAAAAAAGATACAGAACGGTCTGCCCGTTTTCGGCACTTGTGCAGGAATGATACTCCTCGCTGAAAAGATAGACGGCGGCGAAGAGCCATGCTTCGGCACAATGCCTTTCACCGTAAAGCGCAACGCTTACGGCAGACAGCTCGGCAGCTTTTTCACGGAGGCTGATTTTGCAGGAAAAAGCGTTCCTATGACCTTTATCCGCGCGCCTTATGCGAGCGATTCGGGAAAAACAGAGGTGCTTTCGACCGTTGACGGCAAGACAGTTGCCGTTCGGTACAACAAGCAGCTTGCTATCGCTTTTCACCCTGAGCTTAATGATGACACCTTTGTGCACGAATACTTTTTGAATATGATAAATGAATGATACACTCCCCTTTTTGTCGGTTCGGCATCGGCAAAAAGGGGATTTTTCTTATGCTGTTAATACTAATACTAAACACCAATAAAATACAGGAAAAAATCTGCGCCAAAATCCAATATATCCAAGATTGTTGGCTTGATTTTTTCCAAATTTTAAATGGTGTTTAGTATAATCTCTAATGAATGTGCAGACAAAAAATCGGCGCAAAACCCATATATGCGACATTTTGCTTGATTTTTTGTACACATTCCGATTAGATATTATTATAAGGCATTTCTCCCGATACAAAATAAGCATTAGACATTTTACCGACAATGAAGTATAATATAGTTAAAAAAGGAGTGAAAACCTATGAAATATACAAAACTCGGAACATCGGAGCTTAATGTTTCGCGAATCTGCATGGGCTGTATGGGTTTCGGCGACGCTTCAAACGGTCAGCACAGCTGGACGGTCGATGAAGAACACTCTCGTGAGATAATCCGCAGAGGGCTGTAGCTCGGCGTGAACTTTTTCGATACTGCCATCGCCTATCAGAGCGGAACGAGCGAGCAGTATCTCGGACGTGCGCTGAAAGACTTTGCAAGGCGCGAAGACGTTGTCGTTGCGACGAAATTTCTTCCGCGCACAAATGAGGAGATAGAAAGCGGCGTGAGCGGTCAGCAGCATATCGAGCAAATGATAGACAAGAGCCTGCAAAACCTCGGTATGGACTATGTTGACCTTTATATCTATCATATGTGGGACTATGAAACTCCGCTTTATGACATCATGGAGGGTCTTAACAACGCTGTCAAGGCAGGAAAAGCGCTATATCGGCATTTCCAACTGCTTCGCATATCAGCTTGCAAAGGCAAACGCGCTTGCGGAAAAGGAGGGCTTTGCGAAATTCGTATCCGTTCAGGGACATTATAACCTCATCTTCCGCGAGGAGGAACGCGAAATGGCAAAACTTTGCCGCGAGGACAACATTGCCATGACACCTTACAGTGCGCTCGCAGGCGGCAGGCTCTCAAAGCACAAGGGCGAAACCTCCAAGCGCTTACAGGAGGACAGCTACGCACGGCTCAAATATGACGCTTCCGCCGAGCAGGACGATGTTATCATTCAGCGTGTGGCTGAGATCGCAGACAAAAGGGGCGTTTCGATGACGGAAGTTTCACTCGCATGGCTGCTGACAAAGGTTACAGCTCCCGTTGTCGGCGCGACAAAGCTTTCGCACATCGAGGGTGCGGCAAAGGCGACAGAACTTGTGCTTTCCGACAAGGAAACGGCTTATCTCGAAGAACCCTACGTTCCGCACAAGCTTGTGGGCGTTATGGCGCAGAACACTCCGTCCGCCGCCAAGGAAAAGCACGTCTGGTCGGTCGGAAGTCAAATGCTTTGATAGTTTTTCGATTTAAAAACAGTTTATAATTTTTTTAACTTGTGTTATGCCGCCGCTTAGACAGAATTAAACATTCAGCGGTATAATACTAAACACCAATAAAATAAAAGAAAAAATCTGCGCCGAAATCATATATATGCGAGATTATCGGCTTGATTTTTTCCAAATTTTAAATGGTGTTTAGTATAATATTCTGAAAGTACGGAATATCGACTGCGGAAAGAGTGAGAATATGACTATCAAAAGACGGCTTTTCATATCGAATATCCTTATGCTCGTGATACCTGCACTGGTGAGCGTGCTTATGATATTGATATCGGCACTGCTGTTTGTAAATATTTTTTACAGACAGTTTATGGACGAAACAATACACGAAAACAACCTTTCGCAGATGCAGCGGATACTTATCACGCAGTCAAAAGAATTCATCGACAGTGATGAAGAAGTCGAAGAATCGCAGCTTTACCGAACCGTGAACAAATACCTCAAAACGCAGAAGATAAAAATGGAGATATATGACGAGGGCGCGCTTATATGGACACTCGGCAGCAAAAGCGGGAACGACATTGAGGAGCAGCTTTTTGCGGCGGTTTCCGAGCTTGGCGGCGAGGGCAGCATCACTGTCGGCGGCGCGAGCCTTTACGGCGAAAAGGTCACTGTCCGCGGCTGCGATTACTATATATATATATCTACACGGGCAGAGAGGTAAAAGAGGACGAGGCAAACGAAGCCACGGTCAAGAAGATCCTTATCCTGATGTGCCTGCTCATAATCGTTTCCGTGCTGATAACAAACAGATTCCTTACTAAATTCATCGTCAAAAAGATAGAAAGACCGCTCGATGTCCTCACCCGAGGGGTCTATCAGATACGCGACGGAAATCTCGATTACCGCATCGAATATTCGGGCGATGATGAGTTCAAAAGCATCTGCGACAGCTTCAACGAAATGACCGCTCGGCTCAAAGCTTCGATAGAACGCACCGAGCGCAACGACCGCAGCCACAGGGAGCTTATCGCAGGCATTTCACACGATCTGCGCACACCGCTGACATCGATAAAAGCCTATGCTTCGGGACTTATCGAGGGCGTTGCCGCAACTCCCGCAATGCAGAAAAAGTATATGCAGACGATACTCACCAAGGCGAATGACATTGACCGAATGGTCGATAAGCTTTTCCTTTTTTCAAAGCTCGACCTCGGCGACTATCCGTTTTATCCTGAGAAAATATGCCTTTCGCACTCGCTCTCGCACCTGCTTTCATCATTTGAAAATGATATATCCGAGGGAAGAATGACCGTTCATATTGCGGATATTCCCGAGGAGCTTACCGTTTTCGCCGACCCTATCCAGCTTGAAAATGCGCTGACGAATATCCTCGAAAACAGCCTTAAATACAAGGACGGCGAAACGGTCAATATCAGCATCAGCTGTGAAGAATTCCCCGATTCCGTTGAACTTACCGTCGATGATGACGGTCCCGGAGTTCCGCCCGAAGCCGTTTCAAAGCTTTTTGATGTTTTCTACCGCAGTGACCCGTCGAGGAACAATCCGCACAAGGGCAGCGGTCTTGGACTTGCGATAACCGCCAAGATACTTGAACACTTCGGCGGAAAGATATGGGCGGAAAATTTAGAGCCAAAAGGACTGCGCATCGTTATGACGCTCCCGAAGGAGGACACCGAATGAAGAAAATACTCATAATCGAAGATGATATAGACATCGCCGAGATAGAACGTGACTATCTCGGCATAAGCGGCTGTGAAGCGGAGATAGAAACCGACGGAGTTTCGGGACTGAACACCGCGCTGAAAGGCGGCTTCGACCTTATCCTGCTCGATATAATGCTGCCGAAAATGGACGGCTTCTCCGTCTGCCGCAGGCTTCGTGAAAAGCTTGATATCCCGATACTTATGGTGACGGCGAAAAAGGAAGACATCGACAAGATACGAGGTCTTGGACTTGGTGCAGACGATTATATCGTGAAGCCGTTCTCCCCGAGCGAGCTTGCCGCAAGGGTCAAGGCAAATCTTGCCGCATACGAACGTCTGAAAAACCCGCAGGACACACATTCCGAGATAAATATCGGCTCGATACGCATAAACACGGGTTCGCACCGAGTTTTCGTCAAGGATAAGGAAGTTCCGCTGAAAAACAAGGAGTACGAACTGCTTCTTTTCCTCGTGACGAATGCGGATATGATCTTCGACAAGGAAACTTTATACGAAAAAATATGGGGTATGGACGCTGTTGGCGACAATGCAACGGTCGCAGTCCATATCAATCGGCTTCGCGAAAAAATAGAGGACGACCCGTCTAATCCACACTACATTGAAACTGTCTGAGGCGCAGGATATATGTTTAAAGCATAATATACCGTGCAAATTCAGTTTTGTGCAGTCAGACTGTCAAAAAAGTATATTGCATTTATACAGATGACAAAAAACTTTTATGACTCGATTGCTAAAAAAAGCCGCCACTCATATCCTATCGGCATTAAACGCTCGTCGCTTTGCTCCTCACGTTTATTTGCCGAGGATAGTTGTTCCGAACATAAAGAATAAGCGCAATTCACATTTTATAGGTTTACAGACCGATTTATCACGTTCTGTTTTACTTTTTGAATGTGAATTGCGCTTTTTTAGCTGTTAGTGATTTTGCTATTGCGGCAAGCTTTATGCTGTTAGTTTAAGGTATTTCGCTTCTGCGGAAGCGACAAGGTGGCTCTGCCCACCTTGCCCCCTGCCACCCTTTGAAAAGCGTGGACGTAAACTTTACTTTTGTCAACTTTTTTCAATAATATACTTTTTCAACAGACTGACCGTACAAAACTTGATTTTGTACGGTATTTTTTTGCCCAAAAGCAAATTTTTCATCGGTTTAACTTTAGTTTATAATTGAATACTTCTTTGTTTAACCATTGAATTTATAATGTAAATCACAGTAAAGGAATGTCGTAATACTAATTTTTAATCAAAGTGCAGACAAAAAATCGGCGCAAAACCCATATATGCGAGCTTTTGCTTGATTTTTTGTACACTTTCAGTTTAAAAATTAGTATAAAAAGTCGGCATTGTTTCTGTTAAAAATTATGAACTAAGGTGATTATTATGATCGCAGTAATTCCTGCGTATGAACCCGATGAACAGCTTGTAAAAACTGCTGAGGAACTTGAAAGCTTCGGTTTTAAGGTGCTTGTTGTTAATGACGGAAGCTCTCCCGATAAAGCTGATATATTTAAAAGAACGGAGTGCTTTGCCACGGTCCTGCATCACGAAAAAAACTGCGGCAAGGGCAGAGCGCTCAAAACAGCTATGAAATATATTCTCGAAAATATGCCGAACGAGAACGGTGTTGTCACCGTTGATGCGGACGGTCAGCACCGCTCCGCTGACGTTATCGCGGTAAGCCTTATCCTTTCGCTCCACCCGAAAGATCTTATCCTCGGTGTGCGAAGCTTTGAGGGAAAAGTTCCGCTCCGAAGCAGGATAGGCAACACTGTCACGAGAGCGGTATTTGCTCTTGCCAGCGGAAAAAAGCTTTCCGATACGCAGACTGGTTTAAGAGCTTTCAGCATTGAAATGATACCTTTCCTGCTCAACATCGAGGGCGAGCGCTATGAATATGAGATGAATATGCTTCTCCAATGCGCCGAAAGCGGCATTAACTGGACGGAAGTCCCTATCCGCACGGTTTATCTCGATATGAAGAACACCTCGTCCCATTTCAGCACGGTCCGCGATTCGATAAGAATATATATGACGATACTGAAATTCTCGGGGGCTTCGTTCGTTAGCTTTCTGCTCGACTATGCGCTGTTCAATATTTTCAACGCCGTTTTCGGACTGCTCCCGAGCTTCAACGCTGTTTTTTACAGCAATATTTTCGCCCGTGTGATAAGCTGTATGTTCAATTATCATCTCAATAAAAAGTACGTTTTCCGTTCGGGCGGCAAGCAGACCGCTCCGAAGTATTTCTGTCTTGCGCTCGGCATACTCATTGCGAACACCGTGCTTATGGAAGCGCTGACCTTTATCGGTATTCCTGCTTTTGCCGCAAAATTCCTCACGGAGATAATACTTTTTATGTGCAGTCTGCTTGTACAGCGTTTCATGATATTCAAAAACTAACAGAAAGGCAGTTTATAAAATATGTCAGTAATTCAGAGCCTCGATTTCAGATTGCTCGATCTTATACACGAAAATTTATCCTGCGGTTTTCTTGATTATGTTATGCCTCGGCTGACCTCGATTGGGAACGGCGGTTTTATATGGCTCGTTTCGGCGGCTTTGATGCTCATCAGCCGCAAATACAGACGAAACGGCATTGAACTTTTATCGGGTCTTGCAGGAAGTGTTGTTATCGGCAACCTGCTGCTGAAAAATCTTATCGCAAGACAGCGCCCCTGCTGGATAAATGATGCAGTGAACCTGCTTATCGCCGTTCCGACCGATTACTCGTTCCCCTCGGGACACACGATGTCCTCTTTCGTCGCAGCTGCTATCATAATGCACACGAATAAAAAGTGGGGCATCGCGGCATATATCCTCGCCGCGCTTATCGCTTTTTCAAGATTGTATCTTTATGTTCACTTCCCCACGGATATAATCGCAGGCGCAGTCATAGGTACTCTTATCGGAGCTGCCGTCTGCATTTTATCTGAAAAGTTTTTCCCGAAAGGTCTGACAAGCAATGAAAAATAGCTTTTTTATGATTTTGACGGATATTATTCTTGCCGCCGCGATACTTTTTTGCATTTGGTACTTCAACTACTGCGTTCCGCAAGGTGGCATTGCGGCTGTTGTTCCGGAATCGACCGTAACAGCTGTTGATTCGGCAGCGGCTTCTTCCGAAAGCTTGGATAAGCTTGTACAAACATCATCTGACGGTGCTTCGCAGAGCTGGAAAGAGAAGTTTGCGGACAAGTTCTCCGATACGATAATTTCGACCGACAACTGCTATAAAAGTCCAAATCTTTCTATCGAGCTTACCAAAGGCGTAATGCACATGGGCAGACTTGACAACTCGCGAAACGGCAGCAAAAAGAAATACGGCAGCGACATCATATACACACTCGCCGATATTTACATAAGCGATATTTCGCAGCTGAAAACCGCTTTTGCGCAGGATACTTTCGGCGTTGGATACACAGAAATGCTCAGTGATATGTCGGCAAGGATAGGCTCGGTACTCGCCGTGAACGGAGATTCTTATAACAATAACCGACACAAGGACAACGGCATCATCATCAGGAACGGAGTTATCTACCGCAGTGCGCCGACGAACGTTGAAACCTGCGTTCTGAACCGCGACGGCACGATGAAAATTTACGCTCCCGATGAAATCAACGAGCAAACTCTCATCGACAGCGGCGCATATCAGAGCTGGATATTCGGTCCGAGCCTGCTCGATGAAAACGGCAAGGCAAAAACGCACTTTCTCACCTGGAAATACATCAGAGAATCCCACCCACGAACTGCGATAGGCTACTATGAGCCGAGGCATTACTGTCTGCTTGTCGTTGACGGACGAATAAAAAACTATTCCCGAGGAATGTTTCTCGATGAAATGTCGCAGTTCTTTGAAGACCTCGGCTGTAAAGCTGCATACAATCTCGACGGTGGGCACTGCTCGTTTATGCTTTGGGGCGATAAAACGATAAACCGTCCATACAAGCCCGAGCAGGATATTTCGGACGGAATATTTATAACGGAGTGATGAATGATGAAAGTAAAAAGATTTTTTTCAAGCCTGCTTTCAAACTGGCTCGTGATACTCGGGATTGTGTTTCTGACAATAAAAATACTCGATTGGTATAATCCGCTTATGGATTTTTCGGGCCGCTCGGAGATAATACAGATAAGCCTCGGCGTATGCGCGGTGCTGTCGGGAATATTCCACATTTTCGCATATGGCAGAAAAAACAAGTCGGAACAAACTCCCGACTGACTTTGATACTGATTGATTGTTACTCCTCCTAAATTCCATATATAAAACACAGCCGAAGAGCTTTCTTCGGCTGTGTTTTTTATTGTGTGAACTTTTCTTTCTCATCTGTACTTTCAATTAAACGAACATTTATATATGCAAGTTTACAAATAATTTCCTGCAATATTACATTTCTGCATTATTTTTGTTTTCCAAGCAGCAAATGTTATTTTGTAATATTTTATTTACAAAATAATTTAATAAAACGCGAATTTTCCTCTTGAAGTTTGAGCAACTACAAGGTATATTATAGGTACATAAAAGAAAAAACAAGCAAATAACCTATAATTTCAAAGTGTGATAAACAGTATCACACCAAACAGCAAAATGCAATTTTACCAAAGCAATTATTCAAAGTAGGGTGAACGGCTATGAAAAGAGCAATATACATTATAAAAAGATTCATTTCAATGATCGTTATTCTTGCGGTATGCTCGCTTCTGATATTCTTCGTTCTGAGAATGTCAAAGGTCGATCCGCTGGCGGTAATGATAGGCAACAGCCGTTCGACCGACGAGCTCAAAGCTTCGCTCACCGAGCGGTACAACCTCGACAAGCCGCTTATGGAGCAGTATTATATATGGATATCGGGCGTTCTGAAAGGCGACTTCGGTATCGACTATATCGACGGTCAGAATGTACGGGAACTTATTTCTTCCAGACTTCCCGTTACCGTGGGACTTGTTATATTGAGTTCGATAATAGGCTTTTTCATCTCGATAGTAATGGGCGTTTGCTCCGCACTTAAAAGAGGAAAAGCGGCGGATTCGATACTCTCGGCAATAATGCTCATCGTTTCGGGAACACCTTCGTTCCTTATCTCGATTTTGGTGCTTATCTTTATGACAGTTTACGTTCCGAGCTACTCATTCATCGGCACATATTCAAACTTCGGTGAATTCCTCGGAAGAATAATCATTCCGGGCGTGATAATGTCGCTTTCGCTCGTTGCAATGCTCGGAAGAATAACCCGAAGCAGTATGATAAAGCAGCTCGGCTCGGCTTATATCTCAACAGCCGAAGCAAAGGGGCTGAGCGGATTTTACATTACGTTCAAACATGCTTTCCACAATGCCGTTATCCCCGTTATCACGGCAGGAGGCTATATGATAGCAGGCTCGATAGGTTCTACGGTCATCATCGAACAGATCTTCTCCCTCCCTGGAATAGGCGGTCTGCTCATCAATGCGATACAAACGAACAACTACCCCATTGTTCAGATATTGGTGCTTTTTATGCTTGCGGTCTATCTTGTGATGAACTTCATCATCGATATTCTCTATATCATCGTTGACCCGAGAGTTGAGCTTGAATAAAAAAAGAAAGGTTTGATACAAAATGAAAAACAAAGCGGGTAAATTCTTTACTCCGATAGTTTCAATAACAGGCTTTATCCTGCTTGTTGTGCTTATAATATCGCTTTTTTCAAGCTTTATCGCACCGTATGACCCGATACAGACAGACGCTTCCGCTATTTATGCAAAGGCTTTTTCTCCCGGACATATCTTCGGAACGGACGGACTTGGAAGAGATCTTTTTTCAAGGCTTATATGCAGTGCAAAAACTTCCATCCTCAATGCTTTCCTTGTAGTTATATTTGAAGTTGCAGTCGGCGTTCCGCTCGGACTTATCTGCGGATATTACCGAGGCTGGATAGACAGCGCAGTCACAAGAGTTTGGGACGTTGTGAGCGCACTTCCACCGCTGCTCCTTTCGTTCCTCCTTATCGCAGTAATGGGAAAGGGTATGTACACGGGCATAATCGCAATAGGCATTTCCTATATCCCGATGACCTGCAAAATGGCACGTTCGCTGATTATGACCGAGAAAAAGGCTGTCTATGTTGAAGCCTGCCGCTCAATGGGAATGTCCGATGCGAGAATAATCTTTGTACATATACTTCCGAACGTTATCACCACGATGATATCGCAGTTCACGCTCGATATCGGTTCTGCCATTACGGCAATGGCAACACTCAGCTTCCTCGGACTCGGCGTTCAAGCGCCCGATGCAGACTGGGGAACGCTCCTCAAGGACGGTATGGGCAACATCTACAACAACGCTTCGCTGCTCGTTATCCCTGCGATATGCATTATCACCGTAACAGTTTCAATAAACCTTTTCAGCGACGGAATACAGAATTATATCGATCCGTCTTTGAGAAAGCTTCCATCATTCAAGCAGTATGAGAAAAAGCTGCTTCGTTCAGGATCCTTGAAGAAAGGGGCGTGAAAACCGTGAAAAATGAAGATCTTCTCGAAATAAAAGACCTGCAAACGGATTTTATGACGGTCAGAGGAATTGTTTACGCCGTTCAGGGTGTGAATATCGAAGTCAGAAAGGGCGAGATACACGGCATCGTCGGAGAAAGCGGCTGCGGAAAAAGCGTTACCGCAAAATCGATAATCCGTCTTCACAATGATGAGCTTTCACGGTACAGCGGTCAGATACTTTACAATACCGACAAAGGCGAAGCCGATATTCTCAAAATGGATCATAAGCAGCTCTCGGATTTCCGAGGAAATGATGCGGCTATGATATTCCAAGACCCGATGACCTCGCTCGACCCAATAATGAAAGCAGGCGAACAGATCGCCGAAATGCTCCGCCAAAAAAAGCATCTCAGCAGGCAGGCTGCTCACGATCAGGTCATTGAAATGTTTGAAAAGATAGGCATTACCCCTGCCGAAAAAAGATACAGCCAGTATCCTTTTGAAATGAGCGGCGGTATGCTCCAGAGAATAATGATAGCAATGGCACTCTCGTGCAAGCCGAAGCTCCTCATCGCAGATGAACCGACAACGGCGCTCGATGTTACCATTCAGGCGCAGATACTTCATCTTATAAAAGAACTCCAGCGCGAAACGGGAATGTCCGTTATCATAATCACTCACAACCTTGGCGTTGTTGCCGAGATCTGCGACAGCGTGACCGTAATGTATGCGGGTAAGGTCGTTGAATCGGGCAGCGTAGGCGATATTTTCGATCACCCGTCACATCCATACACAAAGGCACTGCTCGAAAGCAATCCGAAAGAATCGGACACGGAAAAACGAATGAAAAGCATCGCAGGAAGTCCTCCGCTGCTTTACGAAAAATTCAAAGCCTGTCCCTTTGAGCCGAGATGCTCATACTCCTGCGAAAAATGCAGGAACGGCGTTCCCGTAACGGAAACGGTCGGCGAGGGTCACACGGCTGCTTGCTTCAAATGGCAGGAGGTGGCACAAAATGTCTGAACCGCTCATAAGTGTTAGACATATCAAAAAATACTTTCCGCTCGGCGATTACAAGCTCGCCAAATCGAAGATAAAATACGTTCACGCTGTCGATGATGTCAGCCTTGATATTAACAAGGGCGAAATTTTCGGTATCATCGGCGAAAGCGGCTCGGGAAAATCCACTATGGGAAGATGTATCTTAAAGCTTATCGATATCGACAGCGGAGAGATATATTTTGACGGAAAGGATATCACTCATCTGAAAAAGAAAGAGCTTGACGCGCTTCGCCCAAGAATGCAAATGGTCTTTCAGAACCCTCTTGCTTCGTTCAACCCGAAGAAAACGCTCCGCTTCAGCCTTGAAGAGCCTGCGAAGATAAACGGCATAAAGCCTGAGGTCTACAAAAAGCGGCTCTCCGAGCTTATGAAATACATCGGACTTTCGGAAGATGTTCTTTCGAGATATCCGACGGGAATTTCGGGCGGTCAGCTCCAGCGTCTTGCGATCGTCAGAGCATTGATGCTCAGTCCCGACTTCATTCTTGCCGATGAACCCGTTTCCGCGCTTGACGTTTCGGTTCAGGCGAACATTCTCAATCTTCTGCTCGACCTGAAAAGGGACTACGGTCAGACGATACTGTTCATTTCGCACGACCTCAACGTTGTAAAGCACGTCTGCGACAAGCTTGCGGTCGTTTACCTCGGCGCAATAATGGAAATGGGACCCGTTGACGAGGTGTATGCAAACATTATGCACCCCTACACCGAAGCTCTTGTTTCCGCAAAGCCAAAGGAACACCCTTTCATTGAAAAGGAACATATCCTGCTCGAGGGAGATATCCCGAATGCGATAGATGTCCCCGAGGGTTGCCGCTTTGCAGGACGATGCAAATATTTCAAAGAAGGTCTATGCGACAACAGAACGCCGAAGCTAAAGGATATGGGCAACGGACACTATGTTGCCTGCCATTTCCCGATAGGCGCACCGAAAGAATAGTTTTTGAAAAGGAAAAAACCTTTGAAAGGAAGGAATAAATCATGAAAGCTTATGAAATGAAAAATCTGAAAAAGGTCGCTGCTTTTACAGCTGCATTATTAATGGTCGGTATCCCGACAGGCTGCTCGAACACAGCTGATACTTCAAGCGGCAGCAGTACAGCATCGGCTGCAGCAACTACCGATGAAAACGGCGAAACTGTTTTAAAGGTCGGCTACACCCGTGAACCGTCCTCATTCGACCCTGCGGATTTCACAAGCGTTGCGTCCTGCTTTGCAGGCTATGACTGCTATGATACTCTGCTCAACTTCACAGCAGACGGCACAGATGTTGAACCTGCTCTCGCAGAAAGCTGGGAACAGGTCGATGATACAACATATACATACAAGATCAGAGAGGGCGTAAAGTTCGCCGACGGAAACGAGCTTACAATGGACGATGTTCTCTTCTCCCTCAACCGTGTAAAGGAAGACGGCTACTATATGAGCTATCTTTTCGCAAGCGTTGAATCCTTTGAAGTTGATGAAGCAACACGCACACTCACGGTTCATCTTTCCCACCCCGATTCAACATGGAAGTACGTTCCTGCGGCTTCACCATGCTGCATTATGGAGAAATCGGTAGTTGAAGCCGAGGGCGACAAGTACGGTTCAGCCGAGGGCAGCGCAGCAGGCACAGGTCCATACAAGCTTGTTTCATGGGCTTCGGGCAGCGAGATCGTTATGGAAAAGAACGAGAACTGGTGGGGCGGCTCGGACAACCTCGATATCGACAGGATCGAATTCTACATCATCGAGGACGAAAGCGCACTTGCCCTTGCCGCAAAGAGCGGTCAGGTCGATCTCGTTTACGGCATCTCGAACGATGTCAAGTCGGTATATGATTCCACAGATAAGATCAACGTTATCACCTGCGAGGGCACGACCGCAAACTATATCGCATTCAACACAGCGAAGGAGCCGTTCAATGATGTGAACGCACGAAAGGCTGTTATCAGCTGCATCGATAAATCTCAGGTAACTTCCGTTATCGGCGGCGCTTACGCAAGCGAAGCGGGAACTGTCGTACTCCCCTCCTCCATGATGTATATGGACAAGGATATGTGGGACAAGACCATTTCCGAATCCGCTTCCTATTCGCAGGATTATGACAAGGCTGCCGAATATCTTGCACAGTCCGCATACCCCGACGGCTTCAGCTTCGATTATATCTGCAACTCGAACAACAAGAAGCAGGCTGAATTCTTAAAGTCAATGATCGATGCGAGCGGTTCTATCACAATGAACATCGTCGAAGTTCCGTCCAGCGAATATTTCAGCTATATGTACGGCTATACGCTCGATGAAAATGAAAACAGATACTACGACGCAGTGGGAACATATATGATGTCCGACTATCTCGATCCTTACGGACTTCTCGGAACGATGTACCTCGGTTCAAACGCTGTTCAGGGCGGCACGAATCAGGCTCTTTGGACAAATGCCGAAGCAGACGGCTACCTTGATGCTGCACTTTCTTCCGATGATGTCAGCGTAAAGATGGACAACTACACAAAGGCTTACAAGATCTATGCAGATGAATGTCCTTACCTCGACCTCTACACGGGAATCGACACTTACGCTCTCAATACTAACTTCACATATACTCCAAGCCCGATGTTCTGGTATAACTTCACCTACGCAGACGTTCATACAGCAAAGTAACAATATTGCCGACCGCCTTTCCGCTGAAAAATATGCGGTAAGGCGGCAGTACGGCAGAAAGGAAGTACATACAAATGCCTTATCTTGAAATTGTATGGGTGCTTTTATGCTCGGCTCTCGTATTCATAATGCAGGCAGGCTTCGCAATGCTTGAAACGGGTCTTACCCGTGCAAAAAACGCAGGCAATATCATTATGAAAAATCTGATGGATTACTGTCTGGGTTCGCTGCTTTTTTGGGTGATAGGTTTCGGACTGATGTTCGGAAGCTCGGCAGGCGGATTTATCGGAAAGCCCGAATTTCTCTCCTTTGAAAGCTACGGCTTCACGGCAGGGCTGCCTGTTATGGCGTTTATCCTGTATGCTTCCGTTTTCTGCTCAACATCAACGACTATCGCCTCGGGAGCGCTTGCGGAAAGAACATCTTTCAGAGCATATCTTATTTATTCCGCAGTGATGAGCGCACTCGTTTACCCCATATCGGGACACTGGATATGGAACAGCAACGGCTGGCTGAAAAGCATCGGCTTCCACGATTTCGCAGGAGGAACGGCAGTACACGTTGTCGGCGCTGCTGCGGCATTCGTCGGAGCTGCTATAGTCGGCCCGAGAATAGGAAAATTCAACAAAGACGGCAAGCCAAAAGCTATCCCCGGACACAACCTCACTATCGCCGCACTCGGAATATTCATTCTCTGGTTCGGCTGGTTCGGCTTTAACGGAAGCTCCGTTATCCTCACCGAAAACGGCTTTGAACCCGAAAAACTCGGCGGTCTGTTCTTCAATACGAACATCTCCGCAGCTGCCTGCGCAGCAACAGCAATGTTCATCACCTGGGCAAGATACGGAAAGCCCGATGTTTCGATGACCCTTAACGGTGCGCTCGCAGGACTTGTCGGCATCACCTGCGGCTGCGATGTCGTAACTCCGCTCGGTGCGCTCTGCATCGGCATTATCTGCGGCTTCGTCCTCGTGTTCGGCGTTGAGCTTATCAATAAGCTTAAAGTTGACGATCCCGTCGGCGCAGTGAGCGTTCACGGCTTATGCGGAGCGACAGGCTCGATACTCACGGGCGTTTTCTCCACCGAAACGGGCGTTATCTACACTGACAGCTTCGGCGGTCTGGGAGTTCAGATACTCGGCGTTCTTGCAGCCGCCTGCTGGTCTGGCGCTGTTATCGGCGGCTTGTTCCTGCTTCTTAAACATACTGTCGGCGTAAGAGTGAGCGCCGAAAACGAAATTGCAGGTCTTGACAAGTGTGAACACGGTCTTGCAAGCAGCTACGCTGACTTCGTCGGTTCTGCACATCTTATGGCGGAGGAAAGCGAGGGCGCGCCTATCATCAGAGCGATAGACGAATCGACCGAGCTGAACAAGGAAGACTACAAGGCAGACGGAAAGATACGCAAGGTCGTTGTAATTATGAACGCATCAAAGTTTGAAACGCTCCGTATCGCAATGGATAAGCTCGATATCACGGGTATGACCGTTTCAAACGTAAGCGGCTGCGGCATACAAAAGGGACGGAATGAACTTTACCGCGGCGCGGAATATGAATCCCACCTCCTGCCGAAGATAAAGGTCGAGATAGTCATAAGCACAGTTCCGCTCGGACTGCTCGTTGACACGCTCAAAAAGGTGCTTTACACGGGCAAGGTCGGCGACGGAAAGATATTCGTATATGAAGTTGAAAATGTCATAAAAATAAGAACGGGAGCTGAGGGCAAAGAGGCTCTCGAATAAAGAAAGGGGCGGCTAAAATGAAGAAAAGCGATGAATATTTCGACGATGAGCTTATCGAAAACAACGGAGATATCCCCTCCGACCTCAGCCGCCGCTATCTGACGATAACCGAGGTCGCAAAGTACCGCAGACTCTCCTCCGATACGCTCCGATATTACGACAGGATAGGTCTTGTCAAGCCGAATTACGTTGATAAGACCAACGGGAGAAGATATTATTCCATGGATCAGTGCGAACATCTCGGCACGATAAAGGAGCTTCGCAAGATGAACCTTTCGCTCAACGAGATCGAGGAGTTTATGACCTGCCGCAACCTCGAAAAATCCGAAAAAGTCCTTTCCCGACACCTCGAAGTGCTGAAAAAGGAGATCGAGGAAAAGCAAAAGCTTTACAGTATCCTTGAAAAGAAGCTGGATTTCCTCGCACACATAAAAACAGCGGATTTCGTGCTTGACAGCCCCGTTATAAAGGATATCCCCGAAAGATATGCGCTGAAAGGCAAGCACAACAGCCTTTCCACGAACAAAACAGCCATTGAATTTATGAAGCTCGAAGAATCGCTCGATACCGAATCCCCTATCCTCGCCACAAACAAGGTCGCAATGGAGGTCAACGATTCGGTCATCGACAGCGAGTTCCGAGCAGATGTCTGCCCGATGCTTTTCTGCTCGGAAACGGAATCGGACAAGAAAAATTTCGCCGTTGTCGGCGGAGGAAAATACATCTGCGCCTATCATGCCGACAGCACGGGATATCTCGGCGAGATAATCGCAAAAATGAGATTCATCGCCGACGAGAACGGCTTCACGATGAGCAGTCGGGGAATACTCATTTATCAGGTGGATATTACCCTCACCGATGAACCGTCCGAAACGGTCATCGAGCTGCAATACCCCGTTTATCCCAAAGAATAAGAAAGGAATGATCGAAATGATCGCAAGAAATGATCTGCTCGCAATGCAGAACGCCGATAAATATGATACCTTTGGTTCATCGCGTTTTCCGACGCTTATGGCAAAGGCAGTTGCTCAGGGTCTTGAACCTGCCGACAGCATCAATTCCGAGGGAATGTCCTGCTTCGCAAGGACTTCGCTGAGTCCCACATACACGGGTCATGAAACATTTCTGAGAAGTCCGTTCTGCGAAGATGTCCACGATGTCGGAAACTATGATATCGCCGTTGTGGGTATCCCATACGACAGCGGAACATCGAACCGCTCGGGAACAAGACTCGGCCCTCAGGGCATCAGACACGCTTCATCGCAGATATCCCCGTTCAACCCCGACTACGGCGTTGATCTTTACGAAAAGGTAAAACTCTGCGATGTCGGCGATATCTACACCCTCCCCGCAAACTCGGAAAAAACCTTTGACCAGATCACAAAGGGCATCGGCTTTATCGCTTCTCAGGGCACAATGCCTATCATTCTCGGCGGAGATCATTCCACATCTTTCCCCTCACTCCGAGGACTTGCGCCTTACATCGACGGCAACATCGGCGTTATACATATCGACCGCCACAGCGATTGCGATGCTATTCAAATGGACGAAAAAATGCACGGAACGGAATGGTATCATGCAACTCATCTCCCGAACGTTTCGGCGAAAAATCTCGTTCAGGTCGGCATCGGCGGCAACTGCTGCAAGTCATGGTCGAAGTTCGTCCGTGACAGCGGACTTACCGCTATCTCAATGGAGGATATCGACAAATACGGCATCGACAAGGTAGCCGAAACTGCTCTTGAAATTGCTTGGAAAGGCTGCAAAGCCGTTTATATCAGCCTTGATATCGATGTGCTCGAAGCTGCGTTCTGCCCCGGTACGGGAACACCCGATTTCGGAGGAATGCTCCCGAGAGAGCTTCTCCGCCTGTTAAAGCTCTGCACAGCACCGGGCATCTGCGGAATGGACGTTGTTGAGGTATCTCCCCCATTCGACGTAAGCGAGATTACATCACTCGCAGCTTCAAGATGTATCATAAACGTTATGTGCAATCTCGCACTCAACGATTCTGTCTATAAGAACTACACAAAGTAATTTTTTTGCATGAAAAATGAAAGGAGGATATCGGTATGACACCAGACAGCCTGAAAAAGCTCATTTCTGCGGCGCAGGGAAAAATCCCGTTCGATAAGCTTTTCGTGAATATGAAGCTTATCGATATCTACGGCGAACGCATCGTCGAAAACGCTTCGATTGGCGTATGCGGCGGGATAATAGCTTCCGTCTGCCCCGAATTTGAAGCAAAAGCCGAAACCGTCATCGACTGTAAGGGAATGTACGCCTCACCATCCTTTATCGACTGTCATCTTCATATCGAATCCTCTCATCTTTCACCGAAAGCCTACTGCGAGGGCGCAGCCGCACACGGAACGGGCTGTATCTTCACCGACCCTATGCAGACCGCCAACGCCGCAGGTGAAAACGGCTTGAAAGCTTTCCTTGAACTGCTTTCGGAGCAGCCTGTACACAGCTTTCTGCAATTCCCGTCAAGAGTGCCTGCCGCAGAGGGAGCGGAAACCTCGGGAGCGTACTTTTCTCCCGAAGATACGATAAAAATGATGACCGAATTCGGCGCATTCTCCCTCGGGGAACTCAATGCGCAGAAGCTTTTAAAGCCGTCTGCCCTTGAAAAGCTCTGCTTCGCCGCAAACGGTGGCTATCATATCAACGGTCACTGCCCTGCACTCGGACACGATATGCTTTGTGCCGCCGCAGCCGCAGGGATAATGGACGACCACGAGAGCGAAAGCGGCGAAGAACTTAAAGCGCGGCTTTTTTCGGGTATCCCTGTTTTTATCCGTCAGGGAACTTCCGAGCCGAACTGCGAAGCGCTCATCTCCGCTGTCGTAAAAGATGACCTGCCCACGGACAGCCTTATGTTCTGCACGGACGATAAATCCCCGTCAGATATTCTCAAAAACGGCTGTATCGACAACAATATCCGCATCGCCGTAAAATGCGGAATGAAGCCTATAACCGCCATAAAGCTTGCAACGCTTAATGCCGCACGTCACTATGGCATCGAAAGCAAGGTCGGTTCACTCACCCCCGGCAGATACGCCGATATCGTGCTTTTCAGCAGCCTTGAAAAGCTTGATATCCAAAGCGTTTACTTCAAGAGCGAAGACATTTCTTCGTACAAAAGCAACACTGACGATATCCGTAGAAAATACCCGTCGCTTTTCGATACGATAAAGCTTCCCGAACTCACGGCGGAAATGCTCGCAAAAAGTTCCTCCGCCGAATATTCCGACGAAATATGCATTTCAATGACCGCAGGAAGTCTTATCACCCACCGTTCGGACGAAAAGCTAAAAACCTGCGGCGGAAAAATAATGCCCGATACCGAGCGTGATATTCTTCCTATTGCCGTCATTGAACGCTATGGCAAAAACGGCAATATCGGCCAAGCCTTTATAAAAGGTCTTGGAATAAAAAAAGGCGCAGTCGCTTCTTCAACTGCGCAGGAGGGAAACAACATCGTTGTCAGCGGCGCAAGCTTCGACGATATGCTTCTTGCGGTAAAAGCGGTCCGGAAAGCAGGCGGCGGAAGTGCCGTATGTGTTGACGGAAAGCTTATCGCCCTCCGACCTATGCCTTTCTGCGGAATAATGGGAACGGGCAGCATTGGGGAGGAGATCGCAGCCGAGGAAAAATTCAGCGAGGCTCTGAAAGCCACGGGCAGCGAAAATCCAATGCTGATGCTTATGCTCACTGTTTCGCTCTGCCCATCGATCCCCGAGATCGGACTTACCGATAAAGGGTTAATTCTTTGAGAAGAGGTGCAGCTATGCAAAAAGCGGCAAATGTTGATCTTATCAACGGCGAACCGTCAAAAATGATATTCCGATTTGCACTTCCTCTGATACTTGCAAACCTTTTTCAGCAGCTTTACAACACCGTTGACACGATCATAGTCGGACGCTTCAACGGTGATGATGCCCTCGCCGCAGTCGGCGCTTCGTTTGCGGTCACAATGGTCATGATCGCTTTCGCAACGGGTACGGGAACGGGCTGCTCCGTGCTCATCTCAAAGCGTTACGGCGAAAGAAATTTTTCCGAGGTAAAAACAGCCGTTTCGACCGTACTTATCTTTTCGCTGCTGTTTTCGGCAGTAATAGGCGCAGCAGGTCTGATATTCAGCAAGCCTTTGCTCGAAGTCCTGAAAACGCCGCAAAACATAATCAGCGACGCGGAAAGCTACCTGATGATCTATTCAGCAGGAATGCCCTTTATGTTTCTCTACAACGTCCAGTCGTCAATATTCAGCTCATTCGGGAACTCAAAAACTCCGCTCGCCCTGCTGATAATGTCCTCGCTCATCAATATCGTGCTTGATCTGCTCTTTGTCGGAAGCTTTTCAATGGGAGTAAAGGGCGCAGCTATCGCAACACTTATCGCCCAAGGATTTTCGGCTTCGATATCATTTATACTGCTTATCCACAGCGTGTATTTCAAGGAATACCGCGAATGCAGCTATAGGCACTTTTCATTCAAAACGTTAAAGCAAATGCTTTCCTACGCAGCCGTTTCCGTAGTGCAAAGCTCCGTGACCTCGGTGGGAATGATGATGATACAGGCGGTCGTGAACCGCTTCGGTTCGGGCGCACTCGCAGGCTATACAGCGGCTTCAAAGATAGATTCCTTTGCGATAATGCCCTACCTTGCGTGTTCAAACGCTCTTTCCACTTTTACCGCACAAAATATCGGCGCAGGACGGCAGGACAGAGTTTCATCGGGCTTTAAAGCTTGTCTGAAAATATGTATTATAATGTCGCTTATCGAATTTGCGCTGATATCAGCTTTCCACAACCAATTTCTCAGCCTTTTTATGGATATCGGAACAGCCTCGCAGGATGCCGTAAAAACGGGATTATCGTATATGATAACGATGTCGTTCTGCTATTGGATAATGGGTATAAACTCCTGCCAGAACGGTATGCTCCGCGGAACGGGAATGTTGAAAATACTCCTCGCGAACAGCATAATCGGACTTATTATAAGGGTCATCTTTGCCTATACAGCCGTAAATATCAGCTTTATCGGCGTAAGCTCGGTATGGCTCTCAATGCCCGTCGGCTGGACGTTCAGCATTTTCTTCTGCATCATCGCCAAAAAGCTTGCGAAGAAATGACAAAAGCAACTGTTCGGTGATGATATCAGAATAGTCGTGATCATGGAAATGCTTGTTAGTAACGTGACTTATTTTAGCTATGCTATATTTAATTTACACAAAACCACACAGAATCGTCTTCTGCGTGGTTTTATTTTCTATTTACAATAGAATTAATTCCCCGTCAATGTACTTTGTCACCATAAAAATATTTGGGCGACAAAATGTCTATATAAGCAAAAATCTCTCCCTAACCAAAATTAGGGAGAGATTTTATTTATTCGTTAAACAACGTAGGTACGTTATTTCTTACGCTTTCATAGCTTCTTCAACCGCAACATTATATCCAGTAAATTCAAGAGTATATAGAGAAATGTGTATTACTTGTGTATTTCTTTCAGCTG
>CALANW010000113.1 GCA_937926145.1 uncultured Ruminococcus sp.
ACATTATATTACATTTATTATATATTATTTTTAAAACAATTGCAATAGTATTTCTCAAATTTTTTGACATTTTAATGTAAAAATAATGTTTTTACAAAAAGCTGACCTCCCCCTAATACAAGGGAGAGGTCAGCTGTCAGTCCGTTATTTACCTGCCGTGCAGGCATTTTGAATTACCGGATCTGCTCAGGTATTATCAGCGCTCACTTAATATGAGTTCAGACGCTTCTTTTTCTGAAATATAATCCGCCTTTTCCATTTTGTCAATTACTATTGCAGTGCGCCTTACCGCGAACTCGGACGATACATCGGGCGAATATGCGCTCGGGGCATTCGGCAGTCCTGCAAGCATTGCACATTCGTAATCGGAAAGCTCCGATACGGACTTCCCGAAATATCCTTCTGCCGCCGCGTCAATGCCGTAGTATCCGCTGCCGAAATAGATGCTGTTCGCATAGAGAGCGAAAATTTCTTCCTTGGAGAATGATTTTTCTATCCTGAAAGCCATAAAAACTTCCGCAAATTTTCGCTCAAGCTTTTTCTCCTGCGTGAAGAATTCATTTTTCGCAAGCTGCTGCGTGATAGTGCTGCCGCCCTGCTCGGGCGACATTACCTTTATATCGTGCAGAACGGCTCTGCATATCGCAAATATGTCGATGCCGTTATGTTTCCAAAATCTCTGATCTTCCGCCGCAATGACAGCGTTCACATAAAATTCGGGCAGGTCGTCATACTCAACAAACCGACAACGGCTTTTTATATCCGCCGCCATTTCGGAAACGCTCTTTTCATCAAGCGCAGAAGTGTACATTTCATATCCGTGATAAGCATAATATCCCAGCACCGCCAAAACTCCGAGCAGCAGGATAAACACTGAAACAAGGATAGTCCCTTTTATTGCTTTTAACCTTTTCTTCATTTTGTCATATCCTTTCTGTCAGGTCTGCCAAGCAATTTATCCGTAATATCGGACACGATCTTTATCGCCGAAACAAGTATCATCGTGACCGCCATCAAAGCCGAAATGACGACCAAAGCCGCAAACTGCGTGATCGGACAGGATCTCTTTTTCATAGCATTATTCCCTGCCGCTGACGATCTTGCAGTAGCTGCTCGATGTTATCATATAGACAACTGTGTACAGGATACCAAACAGCACGAAGCAGCATAATGTCACTATCGCAAAGAGCTTTTTGTCCGTCAGACCGAACAGCATAAGCAGCCTTGAAACTATACCGAACGCGAACGCCATGTGAACTCCTGCGGCGGCGAGCGGCGCGAAAAATACTGTAAGCACCTGCGAATTTATGCTCTTTTTTATCTCTGATTTCGTCATTCCGACCTTTTGAAGAATACTGAACTTTGACTTGTCCTCGAAGCCCTCGGATATCTGCTTGTAATACATTATAAGCACTGCCGCGGCTATGAACACCGTGCCGAAAAGGATACCGAGGAAGAACAATCCGCCGTAGAGAGCGTAAAAATCGCTTCTGCCGCTTTCAAGTCCGTCCAGTCCTACGCCTGCCCAGTCATCTGGGTGTTCCTCTCTGATCTTGACAATGCTGTCGTTCAGTTCCTTGGTTATCTCTATCTGCTTATCCGCATCGCAGGAAAGGTCAAAGGCGTAATAATCATGCATATAGGAAGAATATGCGCCGTAAATGCCGAGCTGGAGCTCATACAGTTCCTTTACAACGGCTTCGTCC
This sequence comes from uncultured Ruminococcus sp., assembly GCA_937926145.1. Lineage (GTDB taxonomy): Bacteria > Bacillota > Clostridia > Oscillospirales > Ruminococcaceae > UMGS363. Next base: position 1,707 of record CALANW010000113.1, read on the forward strand.
TTTACAAAGATGAAAACAGACGGTGTCATCTGCTCGGCATCTACGCCGTTCGGAACAAAAGCGTCAATATGTTCTTTGATATTAAATGTGCCGTATTCCGCAATTGTGAGCGTATCAAAATCATAGTCTTTTTTCGTAGTGTAAATAAGCGCTTCGCCGTCCGAAAGTGTTTCATTCTTGCCCATAAGACGGTTATAGTCGGCGAGCGTGATGATAAAAAGCTGACGGATATCAGAGTTTCCGACCTCATCTCTTCGGTTCGGGTCAAGTATGATCTCACTGCCGACAAGACCGCCCGAAATGTCAAGATAGGTGTAATGAAGAATATTCTCAGGCGTTTCGCCGAATTTTTCAAGTGTGGTGTTTACAGCACTTCTGCTCCACGAAATGACTTTTTCGTCTGTCGAATAGGTTTCAACGACAATATCCCTCGGATAGCGGCGGGCGAGCATATCCTCCTCGCCGACGTAAAGGCATATCGTGGAGGAAAGCGTTACGAGCACCATTGTTGACAGTATGCATATCGAGGCCAAGCCTGCGCCGCTTCGCTTCATTCTGTAAGCCATCTGCGAAACTGAGATGAAGTGGTTCGTTTTGTAATAGTACCTTTTGTTCTTCTGCAAAATTTTGCATAAAGCGACCGAACCCGAAACAAACAGCATAAACGTTGCGGCAATTACCATTATTACAGCCACAAAAAACGCAAAAATCGCTTCAAGCGGATTTTGGATATAAACGGCAAGGAAATATGCCGCTCCGAGGATAAGCGCACCCAATACAGCGAGAAAATAGTTCGCTTTCGGCGGCTTTTCGCCCGAATTTTCGCTTTTCATAAGCTCTATCGGATCGGAAAGATGTATCTGACGGAGCGAATTTATAAGTATGAGCAGGAATATCACCGCATAGTAGACCATTGCGTGGATTATCGGCTTTGGCTCTGCGTTAAATGTGTATGAAGCTGCGCCGCCAAGCATTTTGGTCAGTGCAAGCTCCGCAAGCTTTGAAAAAAGCACACCGCAGGTTATTCCCACAACGAGTGAAGAAACATATATTATAAAAGTTTCCCACAAAAGTATCCGTGAGATGTTCCGCTTATCCATTCCGAGAATGTTGTAAAGTCCGAACTCGGTTTTTCTGCGGCGGATAATGAATGAATTCGTGTAAAAGAGAAAAACTGCGGAAAAAACGACCATTACGCCGCAGCCCATAAAAAGGAGCGTCTGTATCGTAGCTCCGCCGCTCATCTCCTTTACAAAGCTGCTGACGGTAAGAAACGATGTGATGTAGTACATCATTATCATTCCCGAGCAGGTGAGGATATAAGGAAGATATATGCGGCGGTTCTTTTTTATGCCATTGACCGCCAGCTTCGGGTACAGAAGCATCGTGTTCATCAGACCGCACCTCCCGAAGCGATAAGGGTGAGGGTATCGGAAATTTTCTTGTAAAGCTCCTCGTTCGTGCAGTTTCCTCTGTAAAGCTGGTGGAAAACTTCGCCGTCCTTGATGAAAAGCACACGGTTTGCGTGGCTCGCAGCCTTAACGGAGTGCGTTACCATAAGTATGGTCTGACCCTCGGAGTTGAGCTTTGAAAATACGGCAAGAAGCTCATCGGAGGCTTTTGAATCAAGCGCGCCTGTCGGCTCGTCCGCAAGGAGAAGCTTCGGCTCGGTTATCATTGCTCTTGCGGCGGCTGTCCTCTGCTTCTGTCCGCCCGATATCTCATAAGGATATTTGTCGAGAAGATGTGTTATGCCAAGCTTCTCAGCGGCAGGCATAAGCTTTTTCTCCATTTCGCTGTAGCTCATTCCCATAAGAACCAGCGGCAGGAGGATATTGTCCCTCACGGTAAAGGTATCGAGCAGGTTGAATTCCTGAAAGACAAAGCCAAGGTTTTCACGTCTGAACTTTGCCGTTTCTTTTTCTTTAAGCTTTGCAATATCAGCGCCGTCGAGCAGAACTTTTCCTCCCGTCGGCTTATCGAGCGCGGCAAGAATGTTGAGGAGGGTCGTTTTACCCGAGCCGCTCTCGCCCATTATAGCGATGTATTCTCCCTTTTCGGCGGTAAAGCTGACGTTTTTCAAAGCCTCGACCTTTGCCGAACCGATCCGCGCGGTGTAAGTTTTTTTCACATTTGTTACTTCAAGTATTGGCATTGCTGTCATTCCCTTCTGTTTTCTTTAATCTAAGTATAACAGAAAAGGAAAATGTACGCCATTGATACGGCTTACATTTTCCCCAAAAAGCTTACATTTTTGTAAGGTCATTCAATTTCCAGCCTGCGTCTTTCAAGAAACAGTTTTATCACAGTGCCGCTGTCGCCGCTTTCCGCGGTTATCTTGTGTCCGAGTTTGCCGCATATTCGTCTGCACAGATAAAGACCTATGCCGCTCGCCTTTTTGTCAAGCCTGCCGTTGCAGCCCGTGTAGCCTTTTTCAAATATTCGCGGAAGATCTTCTGGAGCGATTCCTATTCCCGTGTCCCTTATGCAAAGCGTAAGTGGCTCTTCGCAGTATATCTCCACCTCGCCCGACGGGGTGTATTTCACGGCATTCGATATGACCTGCTCAATGACGAAAAGAAGCCATTTTTCATCGGTGAGGACAGTCTTTTCAAGCGGCTTGTAGACAAGCTTCAGCTGTCTGCGGATAAACTGCGATGAAAATTTTCGTACCGCCTGCTTTACGATGCTGTCAAGGTCATATTCCTTTATCACAAGATCGGTACTGTCGCTGTCAAGGCGAAGATAGCAAAGCACCATTTCGGCATACTGTTCTATTTTCTGCAAATTTTCCGATAGCTCGCTGTATTCGGGACTGTCGCCGTTCTGCAGGATAAGACCCATTGCGGCGATAGGCGTTTTTATCTGATGCACCCACATCGTGTAGTAGTCGGTCATATCCGAAAGCTTTTCGGCGGCTTCGTTTTCTGCCGCTTTGAGCGAATCATAGAGAGTATGTATGAGCTTTGTATAGTCCTCCTCAATTCCGTTTTGGGGCAAGGGGATATTTTCCGCCGAAAGAGTTATCTCATCGGCAAGCCTTTGCAGTGCGGTACGCTTTCGGCGGTAGGAAACATAGCCTGCCGCAATGATGACAGCCCCGAAAAAGCCGCTCAAAACCGCGCCGTACAGCACGGGCGCAAGCGGCAGTTCATACAGAGAAAAAACAAGTGCAAAAACCGCGCAGATGATAAGCCATACGATGATATTTTTCTTATGAGCCGATATAAATTCTCCGAACATCTTCATTTACTCCACAATATAACCCATACCCGCTCTTGTTTCGATAAAGTCGGCAAGTCCCGATCTTTCAAGCTTTTTCCGAAGTCTTGATACATTGACCGTGAGGGTGTTCTCGTCAACATAGCTGTCCGTTTCCCAAAGCTTGTTCATAAGAAAATTCCTGCTCACGACCTTTCCCTTGTTTTCGAGCAGGGTCAGCAGGATACGGTACTCGTTCTTCGTAAGGTCTATTTTTTCGCCGTTGAAAGAGAGAGTTGCGTCGGACACATTCAGCATTGCTCCCTTATGAGCGATAACATTTGTTTCCGAGCCGAAATCATAAGTTCGGCGAAGTATCGCCTGAATTTTCGCCATAAGAACGGTAAGGTCGAACGGCTTCGCGATAAAATCATCGCCGCCCATATTCATCGCCATAACGATATTCATATTATCCGAAGCGGAGGAAAGAAACACGACAGGCACTTTTGATATCCTGCGAATCTCCGAGCAGAAATAGAACCCGTTATAATACGGCAGACCGATATCCATTATCACAAGGTGTGGTGAGAACTCGGTGAATTCGGTCATTATGTCCTTGAAATTCTCCGCACACTTTGCTTCAAATCCCCATTTTTCAAGATGATTTTTTACGGCGTTTGCAATAGTACGGTCATCTTCGATTATTAGTATTTTATACATTTTGGGTCTCCTTTTTTATGCTTTTCTTTTATTATAGCATATAAAAAGGCATAATACAACTTTAACAAAGAAAACATTTACTACAGCGTTTCCGACAGCAGAAACAGCAGCCTTAACGTCAAGACTATCACCCTATCCGACGGCGGCAAGCTCGCAGCCGTAAAATAATTCACACTTGAAATTCAGCTTTTTCCCCCCTAAACCCAAATACCTCCGCATACCATTCAAAAAATGATATGCGGAGATATTATTATGTGTTGATGCAGCTCATCAAAGTGCATCAGGACCTTCCTCGTTTGTACGCACTCTGAGAACATCGTCTACGCTGTATACAAATATCTTTCCATCACCGATATTGCCGGTATTGAGCACTTCACGGGCAGTATCGAGGACAAGGCGGAGCGGTACTTCGGATATGACCACTTCTACCCTTATTTTCGGAATGAATGATACGTTCGCTTCACTTCCTCTGAAAAATTCAGCGGCGTGTCCTCTTTGTATTCCGCAGCCGAGGACAGGACTTACCGTGAAGCCCGAAATACCTATCTGATTGAGCGCATTTTTGAGCTCATCGAGCTTATTTTCACGGGTTATGATAACGACATTTCTTATCTTCCTGTCGGAAGTGTATTTATTTCTGTCTATCTTTTCAAGAACGTCCTTTTCATCGGTATCGATGCCCGTAAATTCATATACGGAAGAAAGGCTGCCGCCGTTGACGATACCGTGTTCGCTTCTGTCAAGACCTGCGATCTCAGCGTCTTTGTCAACTCTGAGTCCGATCGTATGCTTTATTATCCAGAATGCTACAAAGGAAATAACTGCTGCCCAGACCGCAACTGTTACTGCGCCCGTGAACTGGATACCGAGCTGTGAAAATCCGCCGCCGTAGAAAAGTCCGTTTTCTCTGTGGAACAAGCCTACCATAAGTGTGCCGAGCAATCCGCAGGCACCGTGAACGGAAACTGCGCCGACAGGGTCATCGGTCTTCAGGACATGGTCGATGAATTCGATTGAAGCTATAACGAGCGCACCTGCCAAAATGCCCGTGATGAGTGCGCCCGATGTACTCATACAGTCTGCACCTGCGGTGGAAGCCACAAGTCCGCCGACCGTTCCGTTGATAGTCATGGAAATATCAGTCTTGCCATAGCGTATCCTGCTGACAATGATGACAGTTACGGCAGCTGCGGCAGCGCAGGTATTGGTATTGAGGAATATGTTCGCAGCTTCGACGAGCTTTTCATCGGAAGACAGAGAAAGCGTCGAAGTGCCGTTAAAGCCGAACCACGAGAACCAAAGTATCATCGCGCCCAATACGGAAAATGTCAGACTTTGACCGTACAAACCGTTTGAACTTCCGTCGGAATTGTATTTGCCAGCTCTTGCGCCGACCATTTTTGCTCCGACGAATGCCGCCGTACCGCCGACGATATGAACGGCTGTGCCGCCTGCAAGGTCATGGAAACCGAGCTGTGAGAGCCAGCCGCCGCCCCATATCCAGTGACCACTTATAGGATAGATAAAAAGGCTCATTATAAGGCTGAATACGCAGTAAGCCGAAAAACGTGTTCTTCCTGCCATAGCGCCGCTGACTATCGTTGCCGATGTTGCGCAGAAAACTATCTCGAAGATAACAAACGCTGCATGGGGAACTCCCTCTGCGCCGCCCGAATTCCTTGCCAAAAAGTCGATGCCGCCGATAAAGCCGTTTCCGTTTCCAAACATAAATCCAAAGCCTAAGATAAGAAACGCAACACTGCCTATTGCCGCGTCGCTAAGATTTTTCAGAGCAATATTTCCTGCATTCTTCGCTCTTGTAAAACCCGTTTCAAGCATACAGAAGCCTGCCTGCATAAAGAATATCAGCGCACTTCCTATCAATATCCACGCTGTATCCAATGGATTATACATATATGTCCCGCCTTTCAGTGCATAATGCTTTCTGCGTTATGCAGCTTTTGTTATAGTGATAATGTTTCCTCACTGCTATCCGCTTCGGAAGATGATCCGTTCGTAAGGTTCTGCATCCATTTTCCCGAACGATAGTGGTGCAGATTTATCGGCAGCTTATAACATTCAATGGCTATATAAGCACCGAAAATGACATAGCAAGGCATACCCAATAAGTACATCGCAGCGGCAAATACAAGACCGATATACCATACGCTTCCCATATCCATGGATATTATGTATTTAGCATCGCCGCCGCAGCGGAATATCCCCTCCATAAAGAGTATATTCGTGCTGTAAATTATAAGATAAACTGCAAGTATTATCATGCATTTTGTAACGATGCCGCCTGCCTGCGTTCCGTAAATGCCGTAGATCTTCTGTATGGGAACAATGAGCGCAAGCACAGCCGCCGCAGAGCCAAGTCCGAAGAATTTGGCTATGAATCTGTACTCTGTACAGTAGCGTTTCACAGCGTCGGTATCGTTCCTGCCTATTGCCGCACCGACGATTATCGCCGCCGAGCTTCCGAAGCCGATGTTCACCGTCTGAGCCAATGACTGAACGGTGTCCATAATGCTCATTGCACCCTGCTGAGTAGTTCCGAGCCTGCCGTAGATGATAAAGAACATCGCACCGCCAAGACTCCAAAGCACCTCGTTGCAGGTTATCGGCACTGCCTTTTTCACATACCGCGCAAACATTTCCTTATCGGAATGTATGAGCTCGCCGATATTTTTCATAACGGGGTTTTTGGAAGCGATAAGATAGATTATTATCACACCACCCTCAAAAAACCGTGTCAGCACAGTTCCTATTGCCGCTCCGACTATTCCGAGTGCTGGACAGCCGAAATGTCCGAAAATAAGAACATAGTTCGCTGCTATCGCAACTATAACGGACACTATCGTTGACGCTGTCACGACCATTACCTTGTTCATACTTCTCATAACGAATCCGAAGCAGGAAGCTATCGATGCGAAAACAGGTATAGGTGCAGCCCATTTCATATATTGGACCGCAAGCTCCATTACCGCTTCGTCCTTTGTGAACAGCGAAAGCAATACACGGGGGTAAAGGATTATCACCGCTGAAACCGTCACTGCCACGGCAAGACCTATCCTCAGCATGATGCCAAGTATCTTTCTTATGCCCGAATAATCGTCCTTACCGTAAAACTGCGTCATAAATATTGCGCCCGAGCTCGATATGCCGTAGCAGAAAAGCTGATAGATAAGAAATATCTTTGTGCAGGCTGTAACTGCCGCTATCGCTTCAAGTCCAAGATGACCTATCATAAGCTGATCGATAAATGTGATGCAGTTCGTAAGGACAAGCTGACAGATGAGGGGCAGCGACGTTTTTAGTATCCTGCGCCGAAGTGTGCGGCGGTCGCAGCTCTCATTTTTTAACGTACATTCCATCGAAAACACTCCTTCCCTTTAGATTATCGGAACGGACGAAGTTTGTCCCGTCCGTTCCGTATGCTTTTGCTTTTTACTGCATAGATGCCTTCTGCTTGAATTCTGTCCAGAGGGTATCATACTTTGTCATATCTTCACCGAGATTTTCAAGGAAAAGTCCCTTTTCGTCCTGTTCAGCAGGAGGGAAGATGATGCTTGAATTCTTTTCATAATCGTCCAAAGTTTCACGGAACGAGAGCGAAGCATTTCTGCTGCCGGGGTTCTCTGCGTGAGTTGCTGTATAATACTCATCGCTGAGCATACTCTTGATAACATCATAAGCTGCATCCGTATCGGAGCAAGTTGTCGGGATAACATAGCAGTCATTGTACATGTGCATACCCTCGGAAGGATAGATGTATTCCCAGTTTTCAAGCTGCTTTGACATCTGGAATGCTTCGTGCGACCAGCCTACAGCGATAGAACATTCGCCGTTGAGCATTGGAGTATACTGTGTAAAGCTGAGGAACGTCTTGATGTTCGGGAGAAGCTCTTCAAGCTTTGCTTCGGACTTCTCGAGCTGTGCTTCATCGGTGGAGTTGAAATCGCCGCCCGTAAGCACATTGCCGATACCCATAAGGATACGCTGGTCATCGAGAATAACGATCTGACCCGCAAATTCAGGGTTCCAAAGGTCAGCATAGCTTGTGATCTCCTGCGTTACCTTATCTCTGTTTACCATAATGCCGACCTGACCGCCCGATGAGGGGATACAGTATTTGTTTCCCGGATCGTAAGCCTTGTCGAGAAAAGCAGGATCAATATTTGCAAACTGATCTGCAAGGATATCATGGTCAAGTTCGGTCAACATTCCCTGCGATGCCATTGTATTGATCATATAGTCGCCCGACATTACGATATCATAGTTGATGCCGCCGCTGAGAAGCTTTGCAAGCATTTCTTCAAGCATTGTGAAGTTTGTGAAGTTTGCTGTGATGCCAGTCTGTTCCTTGATGATATTGATCTGCTCGTCTGTGCCGTTTCCCGACCAAGCAAGGATATTCACTGACTCTGCCTTTGCCTTTTCAGTGCCGTCCGACGAACCATTTGTGCTTTCATTGCCGCAGGCTGTAAGAATTCCCGTACACATAAGGGCTGCGATAGCTGCTGCATAGATCCTGTTCTTCTTTTTCATAATAATTTCCTCCTTAACATCTTTTCATAAAAGCCATGGGGCTTTATTTGTGTTACTGATCCTGATCTTCTTTCCGTCCTATCAGCTGAGAAGCTACTCCCAAAGCAACGGAAACAACGATAAGTATTGTTGAAAGGGCATTGATATCAGGTTTTACGCCCTTTTTCAAACTTGAATAAATGAACATTGAAAGTGTGTTTTTACCTGCTCCCGCAACGAAGAAGCTCGTAAGCACATCATCGAGGGATATGGTAAAGGTTATGAGCGCCGCGGAGATTATTCCGGGCATTATATTCGGGACGATAACTTTGAGTATCGTTTCAAATTCGCCGCAGCCAAGATCTCTTGCCGCTTCTTCAAGCGAACGGTCAAATCCGTCCATCGCGCCCTTGATAGTTGTGAACGCAAACGGCGTGCAGAATGTGATATGAGCAATAATTATCGTCATTGTTCCAAGCTTTATCCCAAGGATATTGTAAAGGGACAAAAGCGCGATGCCGAGAAGCAGCGGCGGAACTACCGCAGGCAGATACAAAATCGAATCGATTATCTTCTTGCCCTTGAAATCGTACTTGTAAAAGCCTATAACGCCGACTGTTGCAAGAACGATAGATATCACAGTCGCAGGAACGGATACCTCAAGGGTATTGAGCAGTGCATTGCGAACATCGTGCCTTGAAAAGAGCACCTTGTACCATTCCGTTGAAAATCCGCCCCAGATAGAGCTTATTTCCGAGCTGTTAAAAGAATATGCTATCATTATAAGTATCGGTATATAAAGGAATGCGAGCAATCCAACGATATACACCGAAGCGAAAACGCCTTTTTTCTCTTTCCGCATAATCTCCACTTCCTTTTATGTTTTACTTCTTTGACTTTGCTGCGTGTCCGCCCGATTCAGCAAACCGATTCGCCGCGGAAACAAGAACAGCTGAAACTATCATCAGAATTACCGATATCGCCGAACCCAAAGGCCAGTTGTTCGAAGTCGAGAACTGATTCTGGATAACGTTGCCTATATTTATGCTCTTGCCGCCGCCCATAAGGTCTGCGATGAAGAAGTTTGCCATTGCTGGTATGAAAACAAGTGCAATACCGCCCGCAAGTCCGGGAAGACTTATCGGGAAGATTACCCTCCAGAAAAGCTGGAACGAGGAGCAGCCAAGATCTCTGCCTGCTTCAAGCACCGATCTGTCCATTTTCTGAAGATTGGAATACAGCGGAAGTATCATAAACGGGAGCGTTGTGAAGATCATTCCGAGATATACCGCAAAATCGGTATAGAGCATCTGTATAGGCTCTGAAATTATGCCAAGCTTGATAAGCGTATTATTGATAAGTCCCGATGTTGACATAATATTCATCAGTGCATAAACTCTGAGCAGTGAGTTCGTCCACGACGGGATCATTATCAGCAGCATAAGCAGCGATTGTGTCTTTCTGCGAAGCTTTGATACGAAATATGCATACGGATAAGATATAAGTATAACGATTATCGTTACCTCAAATGCCATTTTAATGGATTTGAGCATTACCTGCATATATGTTCCCGTAAAAAATGTCTTGTAATTGTCAAAAGTCAGGTCGTATTTGATCTGACCGAAAGCATTCCTCTGGCAAAAGCTGATAAACAGGATATATATCAGCGGAAACATAAAGAATGCCATATTCCACAGGATCATCGGGCCGATCGTTCCGCTCCTGCCCGTCATATCCCGTCGTTTGAGCAACTTGCGCCTTTCTTCGGGAGAATAGCTCAAAAGCTCATTTTCCTTTTCGGGAGTTTTCATATCTATCATCCTTTCCTGCGAAAGTTCTTATACGAAGCTTTTATTTGGAAGAAGCCTTGATGAGAACGCCGTTTTCAGGCTTCCAGTTCACATATACTTCAGAACCCTCGGCATAATTTTCCGCTTTTTCGGAGAAATAGACCGCATTGATCGGCGAACCGTCCGAAAGAAGCGTGATATGCTTGGTAAGATTTCCGACATACACTGTCTGACTGTATCTTACGGGGATAGAATTGCGGTCGTCTTCAGGCTCTGTGCTGACGGTCATATTCTCATTTCTTACGGAAATACCTGCCTTTTCGCCGATATCGAAATTCATATCGCTTTCGACCGCCATTGTGATGCCTTTCCATTCAAGAGTATAGGTGCTTCCGTTCTTTCTTGTTACAACCGCATCTTCAAAGAGGTTCGTTTCGCCGATGAACTTTGCAACGAAGTTAGTGCGCGGGCTTTCATATATCTCTCTTGCCGTTCCGATCTGTTCAAGGTTTCCCTTGTTCATAATAATGATACGGTCGGACATCGTGAGCGCTTCTTCCTGATCGTGGGTAACATACACGAATGTCATTCCAAGCCTTTTCTGGAGCGCTTTCAGTTCAAGCTGCATCTCCTTTCGGAGTTTAAGGTCGAGCGCACCGAGCGGTTCATCAAGCAAAAGCACCTTGGGGTTATTGACGATCGCTCTTGCGATAGCAACTCTCTGCTTCTGACCGCCCGAAAGCTGGAGCGGAGATTTATCGGCGTGTTCTTCCAGCCTTACCATATGAATGACTTCTTCGACCTTTTCGTTTATCTCGCTCTGTTTCATCTTTTTCAGCTTTAAGCCGAAGCCGATGTTCTGACGGATATTGAGATGAGGAAAAAGTGCGTAATTCTGGAATACTGTGTTAACGGGTCTTCTGTTCGGAGGAAGATGTTCAACGTGCTTGCCCGAAATAAGTATGCTTCCGCTTGTCGGGTCTTCAAAGCCTGCGATCATTCGCAGCGTTGTTGTCTTTCCGCAGCCCGACGGACCGAGGAGCGTAAGGAAATCTCCTTTTTTTACATTTACATTAAGGTCATTTACCGCAGTAAAGTCACCGAATTTCTTGTTCAGACCTGCAAGGATTATCATATCCTGGAAATCGGAAGATCTAAGTTCACTCATGATCCATCTCTCCTTTGTTATCAAGCATTTTGCAAGTTTCACAATCAAAACTTGTAAAATTATCTTTTTTAATAATCATATTGTGATTTATCTCTCTGACAATAGAATAAACCTTTGTCCAACGCAAAAGTCAAGTGTTTTTTCGCATTTTTATAAATTTTGTTGAATTCACAATAAAAACATTGCACTTTTTGAACTCGTATTGTGACATTTTTCAACACACGCCAAAATTGCAAATATGCAATTTTTGTTACATCAATTATGCAAAAATGTAAAACTTCACTTACTCTTATTGACACAGCGGAACACTTTATTTATAATAGAAAATATAAAAAATCGGACAAGGCGCATCTGCCTGCCCGAAGCAGCGTTTGGAGGGATCATAATGGATAACAAAAACGGCTTTTTAACTATCTCGGAATTCGCTAAACTCCGCGGAGTAACTTCCGAAACCCTGCGGCATTATGACCGCACGGGACTTTTGAAGCCTGTACATATCGATGAACAAACAGGCTACAGATACTATTCTATATTGCAGTACGAACAGCTCGGAACGATAAAGGAGCTCCGTCAGCTTGGATTTTCTATAGACGCTATCTCCGAATATTTTAAAGAAAGAAACGTCGCAAAATCAATAGAAATGCTCGACCACAAGCACACAGAAGTCCTTTCAAAGCTAAAAGAACTCAACGAGCTTGAAAGGGTTCTCCGCCAGAAGCTCGACTATCTTCACGAAATACAAAAGCCTCGGGAAGAAATGACACCGCGCATCGTTTCTCTTACCGAACGGTACTGCATCACCACCAAGACGATCGTGGACAACAGCGAAGCGCTCGGAATGAGCTATACGCTTCTCGAAAAAAAGCTCTCCGACCTCAGTCCTATCCTTGCGACCAACAGAATGGGACATTTTCTTCCCCTTTCGCACAGCAATAAGCTCGGAAATGAATACATACCGTTTATTTTCGCCGCTCCCAACAGCGCTCCCGAGGAATACAGCCGAAGCTTCCCTGCGGGAGATTATGTTACCATATTCTCCTCGGACGGGCTTGAAAAAGAAAGCTACAGAAAATGCTTCGCCAAGATAACCGAATATATGGAGGAAAACGATCTTGTTCCTGCGGATAATTACGTTATCTGCTATTTCCCTATCGACCTCACCATAACCGACAAGGAAAAAGAATTCTCTATAGAAATGCAGCTTAGAGTAAAAAAGAAGTGCTGATCTGACCAAACGATCATATCAGCACTTAGAACCTGTCTTCATAAGCATATGCACACGTCTTTTCGGCAAATTTTGCTGCATACTGCGTTAAAAATCCTTGCCGTGCGGCAGCACGCCTGCGGATTTTTGCCTTGTCTGCAACAAAATTATGCTCGAAAATCCGCATACATTTCTTATGAAGACAGGTTCTTACAATACATATCATTTTTCTTCGACTTTTCTTATAACCTTGCAGGGAACACCTGCGGCGATAACATTCGGCGGAATATCCGTTGTTACAACACTTCCTGCGCCTATGACGGAATTTTCACCGATCGTAACGCCTCCCGTTATCTTCACATCGCCGCCGAGCCATACATTATCTCCGAGAACAATAGGCTTCGCAGTACAAGCACCGTTCCTGCGCTTTTCTGGGTCAAGGGAATGATTCACAGTGTAAAGTCCCGTCCTCGGACCGCATAAAACATTGTTCCCGATATGCACTTCGGCATAATCAAGGATAATACAGTCAAAATTCAGCAGTACATTATCTCCGATGAAGATATTTGAACCGACATCGCACTGAAAACCGGGCTCAATTATCAGATTTTTGCCGTAACTTCCGAATAATTCATCAAATATCGCATTTTTTATATCATCTTCATACTCACCCGCTGCCGCGAGCGCTCTTGTAAGCTGACGGCAGCGGTGTCTTGCTTTATTGGCGGCTTCGCAAACGTCATTGTACTCTTTTCCCGAACTCGCAAGAGCCGCAAACTCAATTATATCTTTATCCATATCAATATTGACCTTTCGTTTATAATACTAATTTTCAGAGCCTGTCTTCATAAGAAATGTATGCGGATTTTCAAGCATACATTTCTTATGAAGACAGGTTCTAACAAAAGATGCCTGCCTCTCAGCACAGAAGCAGGCATGAAACATAGGGAGATGTTTCAGAAAGTGAAAAAGGAGTATATCTGCAAACCGCAGCCAAAGCTGCAGGGTGCATTTTAAGTAAAAACAGTTTACTTTCCCGACTTCTTAACTTTAAGAATATTCTTATTGTAAGAAAGTATCGCTGTAAATTCGCGGAGGATATCTCTTGCGGCTACGCATGTGATCTCGGCAGGGTCATACTCGGGAGCAACCTCAACAAGATCCATTCCCACAATGTTAAGTCCCGTAAGCGAAAGTCGGAGCAGCTTCAAAGCTTCGGCTGTAGTGAAACCGCCGATAACGGGAGTACCTGTACCCGGAGCAAACGCAGGGTCAAGGAAATCAATATCGAATGTTACGAAAACGGGCGCATCTCCGACCTTTGCACGGATACGGTCAGCAGCAGTTTCCATACCGATATCAGCAAGCTCATTTGCGGGAATGATCTCGAATCCATTGGAGAAAGCATAGTCATGATCGTGAACGGAATTAAGTCCGCCGCGCATACCGACCTGAATTGAATGAGCGCCGTCGATACATTCCTGCTCAAGAGCAAGGCGGAACGGAGTGCCGTGGTGGATAGCTGTCTGCCCCGAGAAATACTCGCCTGCCCAAGTATCGGTATGTGAATCGAAATGCACGATAGCCACCTTGCCGTATTTCTTCTTCAACGCGGAAAGCTCAGGGAAAGCCAATGTGTGATCTCCGCCGACACCGATAGTTACCGCGTCGGTATTTTCAAGTATTCCCGAAAGCTCGGTGATGACCTTTTCCATACTCTTTTCAATATAGGAAACTGGCATATCGAAGTTGCCGTAATCGACCGCTTTGAAATTATCGAGAATATTGAAATCAAGCTCTTCATGATAATTCTTGCAGGAAGAAAACTTTCTGATAGCGTTAGGGCCGAACTTACAGCCGGGGCGGTTAGTTACGCCGAGGTCGAACGGCATTCCGTAAAAGACCGCATCTGCATCTTTGATATCCTTTGTATATTCAAATCCGAGGAATGTATAGAGTCCCGTGAATTCGGGCTGGAAATTATCAAGCATTGTTCTTACCTCCGTTCTTGTTGGCTTTTCTTTTTGCAAAAGCCGCAACGCTGTCACGCATAATGCTTTCAACGAGCTGGGCTGTGATATGTCCCGGGTCATAGGACGGCGTGAAATCAACAACGTCCATTGCCTTTACATCAAGCTCAACGCCGATGTATCTGATGATCTGACGGATATCGACCGAAGCGAAGCCGCCGCTTACGGGAGTTGTTACCCCAGGAGCAAAAGCAGGATCGACAAAGCTCATATCGACAGATATAAAGCAGGGCATATCTCCTACCGTTTCGGCAATGACGGACATTATCTCGCTTCGCGTCATTTCGTGCATCTGCGAAGCGGTAAGCACCTTCATTCCTAGGTCCTTTGCATAGTCACATTCTTCCTTGCTGTAGTAGCCGCCCCTTATTCCAAGCTGAATGGAATGGGCAGGGTCGATAAGCTCTTCCTCGATGACCTTTCTTATAGCAGTTGCATCGTCATATTCAGCACCGAAGTTCCTTACATCTCTGTTTGAATCGAAATGAACAAGAGCGACCTTTCCGTACTTATTCTTTACTGCTCTGAGCTCTGCGAGCGTGATGATCTGACCGCCGCCTACTGCAATAGAGATCGCACCTTTATTGATTATCTTCGCTGTATATTCCTCTGCGATCCTCAAAGACGGAGCAAGATATCCGAACTTGATCGGAGCTTCGCCGAGGTCGGTTCCGCAGAAGTCATCTCCAACCTGTATCTGAAGATCGGACGACCAGCCGATACCCGACTTGAACGAAGGCTCGGAACGCATATCGTTCGGACCGAAGCGCGCATCTGCTCTCATTACCGATGAGCAGTCATACGGGATACCGACGACCGCATAATCCATTCCGTCAAGTTCAGCTTGGAACGGGATATTCTGAAAGGTGGAAATTCCCGCATAGGACGGACAGTTTTCATTGAACAAAGTCTGTTTCATTTTTATCGCTCCCCTCTTTTATTCTCCGAATTCTTTATAGGATGTGATTCCTGCCTTTTTGCAGGCTAAAAGTGAAATGAATTCGTATGTGATCCTCGAGCCTGCCATTGCTGTGATATCGCTGATATCATAAAGCGGATCGACGCAAACAATGTCAAAGCCCTTGATATCCATTCCGATGAGCGACTTTCTCATAAGTTCGAGCGCCTGCCTTGTCGAGAAGCCGCCGCTCTCGGGAGTTCCCGTACCCGGCGCATAAGCAGGGTCAAGAAAATCAATATCAAATGTAACATAAACGGGAACGCCCGCAAGTCTTTTTCTTATCCGTGCGGCAGCCTCGTCGATACCGATAGCGTGAAGCTCGGTCGCAGGTATCATATCCATTCCCGAATTCTTCGCAAAGTCATGAACATGGCAAGTTCCGACGTATCCTCTCATTCCGACCTGAATAGAATGTTCGGTGAGAATACAATTATCATTGATAGCATCGAAAAACGGTGTTCCGTGGTCGGACGGAGCTTCGGGGTCAATCTCGTGATAGCTTGTATCCGAATGGGAATCAAAGTGTACGATAGCGACCTTTCCGAAAACATTTCTGTATGCTCTCAGTTCGGGAAAAGCGATCGAATGATCTCCGCCGAGGATAACAGGAGTCATACCCTTTCTTAAAAACCCCTCAACGTGTTCAGTGATAGAATCAAACGTCTTAAAGGCATTTCCGTTAAAAACGGGAATATCGCCGTAATCAGCGCCTTCAAGATAATCGGAGATCTGTATTTTCAGATCGGGATTGTAAACATTGTTTCCATAAGCGCCTCTGATCGCCTCAGGGCCAAGTCTTGTACCGCCTCTGGCTGTTGTCAGCGTATCGAACGGAACGCCTGCCACAATAAAATCCAGATTTTCGGGGTTCTTTGTGTAAGGCAGCTTCATATACGTTGTCATTCCGGGCATTCTTTCGGTTGATCTTTGCATTTTGCATACCTCCTGAAATTCATATCGTTTTTTATAGCAGCGATCTGTCCATCAATGCATTATTGCATTTTCATTGCTGCATTTTCTTTTTCTTACCTGCTTTTTGTTTCTGACCTAAGTATAGACTTTTGTGCAGGGCAAATGTCAAGAGGTTTTTTATAACAAGAGGTACAATTTCGTCCTATTATACAAATTCGTTGATAATACAAGCGCAGTTTATATAAATTTTAGCTTATAAAATAAGATAAGCAACAGATGACGCACTTTTTTATTTTATAAAATTTATACTGAATTGTATAGACAGCTGTTAAAAATTCGCCTATTATAAATTTTGAATCAAGATAACAAAACGCAGGATAAATATATACAAATTGCATAACTTGTAATAACAACTACTGAATTTTATAACAATCTGAGATAGTCATACAGACCCAATTCCAATAATATTTTCCATAAATTCAAAACTTTTCTCCATTTCAGATGCCGATCTGTGATACTATAATATAAAAGGGCTAAAATTCGCAAGGAGGGGCAGCCTATGAAAACACAGAAACAGATACCCGTTACTTCATACAAAGCATCGGGATTTACAGAAAAATATCAGGACATCGTCCACACCGAAGTTATCCCTTATCAGTACAGTGTGCTTTGGGACAAGGCTGACGGTGCGGAAAAGAGCCACGTTGCCGCCAACTTTATCAACGCCGCAAAGGCTCTCAGAGGTGAAGACACCGAAGACGGCTTTTACGGAATGATCTTTCAGGACAGTGATGCTTACAAATGGCTCGAAGCGGCGGCTTATGCTGTCGCAGACAAGCCTGATGAAAACCTCGAACGTCAGGCTGACGGTCTTATTGACCTTATCGCCGATGCGCAGGACAAGGACGGCTATCTCAACACATTTTTCACTGTAAAGGACACGAAGAAACGCTGGACAAATCTGCTCGAGGGACACGAACTTTACTGCTCGGGACATCTCATCGAAGCCGCCTGCGCTTATTACGAAGCAACGGGAAAGCGAAAGCTTCTTGACGTTGCCGTAAAGAATGCTGAGTGCATCTATGACCGTTTTGTCACGCAAAATACCGAGGGAATACCCGGTCACCCCGAGATAGAACTCGCACTGCTGAGATTATACCGTCTTACCGAAAACAAGCATTTTCTTGAACTTGCAGAAAAATTCATCAACGAACGCGGAAAAGCGCCCGATTTCTGGTCAAGGGAAGCGGAAAAACGCAGCTGGAGCGTATGGAACAGTGACCCTTGGAGCAATGATTACCGTCAGAGTGCGAAGCCCGTCCGTGAACAGACCGAAGCGGTTGGACACGCTGTCCGCGCGGTATATCTTTATACGGGAATGGCTGACCTCGCCGCCGAAACAGAGGACAAAGAACTTTTTGCAGCCTGCCGCCGCTTATGGGAAAACATCGTCAACAGAAAAATGTACATAACGGGCGGCATAGGCTCGACCGTTCAGGGCGAAGCTTTCACGGTTGACTACGACCTGCCGCCCGACACGGCTTACTCCGAAACCTGCGCGGCGATAGGCTTGATATTCTTTGCGGAAAAGATGCTCGAAAACGAGATAAACGGCGAGTACGGCGATGTTATGGAGCTTGCTTTTTACAACACCGTTCTTGCAGGAATGCAGCTTGACGGAAAGCGCTTTTTCTATGTAAATCCGCTTGAAGTCGACATCGGCATTTCGGGAAAAGCCTGCACACATTCACACGTTCTGCCCTCACGCCCGAAGTGGTACGCCTGTGCCTGCTGTCCTCCGAACGCTGCAAGACTCATCGGCTCGATAGGCAAATATGCTTACGGTGAAAAGGGCGATACTGTTTACTGTCACCTTTTCGCATCGGGAAAAGTAAGCTTTTCCAACGGTATGAAGCTTGAATGTATAACCTCTTATCCTTATGATATGACGATAAAATACACCGTTTCGGGCAGCGGAAAAGTTGCTGTTCGCATACCGAAACAGAGCAGGAAATTTTCTCTCATAGTCAACGGCAAGATTACTTCGGCCATTCCCGAGAATGGATATATTTACATTGATGCAGACGAAAAAACGGAGATCGAGCTTTCCCTTGACGGAACGCCGAGATTTGTAAGAGCGTCAAACAAAGTCCCAAGACTTACGGGAATGACAGCGCTTATGAGAGGTCCTCTCGTTTACTGTTTTGAGGGCGCGGACAATGACGATGTGCGTTCGATACGCCTTGACCGAAGCCAACCGCCTGCTGTCGGAGAATTTGAACCGCAGCTTCTCGGCGGAACGGTAAAGCTCACTGCAAAGGCTTTCCGCGCTGAGGACTGCGATGATCTTTACAGCGGCGAAGCGGAAAAGCTTACCCCGTTTGATGCGGCCGCCGTTCCCTATTACACATGGGGCAACCGCGGCGAGAACGATATGAGGGTCTGGGTGAATACCATATAAAAAATCAAACCGACAGTGGTCAGAAACGATCACTGTCGGTTTGTTGCTTAAAGAATATTTAAACCGAAAAAATCACCGCGCCAAGAACTCCCGAGAGCAATATCATAAGTATCGGCGGCGGAGCAGATTTTTTTGCTTTTTTATAGGCAAAATGCAATATCCACAAAACGGCGAACAGCGCCGCCGATCTTATATCGGGGACGATGCTGTCTGTCACATCACTTATCCCGAGCAAAGTCGAAAGAGCCATACTTACATCCGTTGCAAGTATCATTGCGACGATACAAGGACGAACGCCCGTGAGGAAAGCATTAACGCCGTTATATTTCATAAAGTTTTTCAGAACAGCCGCTATCAGCAGGATTATCACAAACGACGGCAGAATGACCCCAAGCGTGGCCAACAGCGAGCCAAGCAAACCTCCCTGCGAAGAGCCGACGAACGTTGCTATATTGACTGCAAGAGGACCCGGAGTCGATTCCGAAACTGCGATAAAATTCAGAAACTCACTTTCCGTCAGCCAGCCATTTGATATGACCGTTTCCCTCACGAGGGATATCATTCCGTAACCTCCGCCGAAAGAAAGGCTTCCTATCATCAAAAAGGTAAGAAACAGCTTTAAATATATCATTTTTTGTTCCTTCCCCCAAGCTTTTTGAGCAAATACACCGAAACTCCTACCGCACCGCTTATGAGTACATAAAACACGGAGGAAAAAGAAACGGCAAAAAGCGAACAGAACAGCATAGCGGCAATGACCGTCAGCAGTATTACTGTGTTGAACAGATTTTTTTCAAGTCCGCCGAGCATTTTTATCCCTGCCGATAATATCAGATACACCACGCATACCTGTATTCCCTTAAAAGCATAGAAAACATATTTCAAATCAAGAAATTGGTCAAGGAACAACGAAATACAGAAAATTATTATAAACGACGGAATACTTACCGCAAGCGTCGCCAGTGCCGCTCCGACAACGCCCTCCAGCTTATAGCCGATATAAGTAGCGCTGTTTATCGCAAGCGGCCCGGGAGTTGACTCCGCAACGGCAACCATATCAAGAAATTCGTCCTTGTCTATCCACTTTCTCTTTTCGACGAATTCATTTTCGAGGAGCGCGATCATTGCGTAGCCTCCGCCAAAGGTAAACGCTCCTATCTTTAAAAAAGTCAGAAATAACGATGCCGATCTTTTCATATTTTTCTACCTTTATGTGATTTTTTGCTTTGATTTAAGGATACGCTGATAATGCAAAGTGTTCGTTTCGTCGTTTTGAGAAATGTAGTTTTTTCCGCCATTGAGTACATTTTGAAAAACGGCTGAAACGTATTGATCAGCGTTTCCTTAATTATATGATATTTTATTTAAAAATTCAAGAGCTGCTATGTAATAAGACAGAAATCAATGCAGGATCATCATAGATGATCGCAGAGATCTTATTTGAAAGACAGGATTCTCAGTAAGACCATGCAGTACTATACAAAATCCCCTCCTACAGTTTTCTGTAAGAGGGGATCTGCCTGCGCATTAAGCGCTCATTTCATCAAAAGTATCATCGGAAGTAGCATCATCCTCTGAACCATTGTCACTGTCATCACTCGCCCCTTCCTCTGAAGAATCACTGCTGCCGTCTTCAGGTGTTTCCTCATTCGGGTCATCTGTCGGTTCTTCT
>CALANW010000114.1 GCA_937926145.1 uncultured Ruminococcus sp.
CATTTTGACTGGTTTACTTGTTTATATTATACAATTTTCTTTTTGCTTGACTGGTCTTTTTTTGTTGGTTTATAAGCTTCACAGAGTGACCTCTATGGGGCAGAGCCACCTTGTCGCTTCCGCAGAAGCGAAACGCTCTAAACAAACAGCTAAAGGCATTGCCGCAATAGCATAATCACTATCAAATCAAAAAGGCGCAATTCACACCCCAAAAGGCGAAACAGAACATGAGAAATCAGTTCCGTAAACCTAAAAAAGTGAATTGCGCCATTCTGTTTTCCCCAAAAACTATTCTCGGAGCGAATTGCGCAGAGCGAAGCGATTAGCATTTCACTCCGACACAATATTAATAGTTAATAGTTAATAGTTAATAGTTAATAGTTAATAGTTAATAGTTAATAGTTAATAGTGAACAGTGAACAGCTGACAGTAATTTTGTGCATATAAAAAATTTCGCCGCAAGTCCCAAACAGACCTGCGGCGAAAACTTTTGTAAAATTTACTTAGTGAAGAATCGCTGCGAAACAGTGTAGCTTTCCTTTGGTTCAAGCTCAAAGTAACCAGTCTTTTCAAATGGAAGGTCAAGGTTAGCCGCGTTGACCTGCGCAGTCATAGGCTCGGGGCAGAAATAACCCTTGAATCCTTCGTGATTCCATACGATCCAGAACTTGTATTCATCATCAACTTCGTAGCAAAGACGCTTGCCGCTTGCCTTGTCCGTCATTACACAGCCGTAGAAATCCTCACCGTCAAGCTTTATCGTGCCTGCGGTGTACATATCGTTGCAGATGTCCGTGAGAACGGGGCATTTTGTGCCGTTCACATATTCAAGGTCATAGTCGGTGAGCGCAAGCTGTCTGCCGTTCGGGAGCCAGCGCTTCTTGTTGAACTGAAGCTTCTTAACTGCGGGAACCTGAAGCGTGATGTCCTCCTGCTTTGCACCGTCAACGAACGGAGCGTTGATAGTCGTGTGCGTTGCAATGGAAACAGGCATCATGACCTTGGAGCAGTTTTTCAGCGTGATAGTGTGCGTAAGTCCCTTTGCTGAAAGGTCGATAGTAATTTCAGCCGTGAACTTGACGGGGAAGCAGTTGAAGAAATAATCGCTCTCATCGTATTTGTATGTTGTAGTAACGAATGCGTGATTTTCGTCCGCACCCATTTCCTTAACCTTGTGAGCGCGCTTGTGAAGAAAACCGTGAAGATGATTCTTGAAGCGTGTTTCATTCTCGGGGAGATAGTAAACGTTGTCCGAAGTGCGGAGAACACCCCTGTCATGACGGTTCGGAAGATAAAGCGTTGGAAGTCCCCAAATTTCGGGCGACTGCATAAATTCGGCAATGGTCATATCGTCCGAGTAACGGAAAATTTCCATTCCCTTGTCCTCATCACGGAAACGCATAACATTTGAACCGAGCGTAGGCATAACGAAAGCGTGATAACCGCCGAACCAAAGCTCAACAGCGTCCACACCCTTGAATTTAGTCATTTCAGCACTGCTTTTTGACATTTATATCATTCCTTTATAAAAATTATTTTTATTGGGCAAGTAAAGGCGCGAATCAATCCCTGCTTATGATTCGTATTCGCGTACACGAAGCGGTATGCCAATGCTCATCGCGAGCGCCTTTGCACGGCTTATATCCTCGGGAGGGATAACGTCAACGACCGTGAAAACCACCTGCGGAAGATATGCTTTGCAGTCAGCCGCAAACGCAAGCATCGCATCAAAAGCATCGTCCCACTTAGGACGGGTGACTTCATTGTATTTTTCTTTACAGTAGGAGTTGAGCGAGATCGAAACAATGTCCACAGCGCCCTGCAAAAGCTTCGCCGTAGGAACACCGTGTATCTTGTCGCCAAGCCCGTTCGTGTTGAGACGAACAGTAACGTCACCGTAATTCGCCTTGACGAATTCGCCGACAGCAATTACCTCGTTCACCCTCTCCATAGGCTCGCCGTAGCCGCAAAAAACAACTTCCCTGTACTTCGACATATCGACCTTGGAGAAAGCCTCTTTTACCTCGTCAAGTGAGGGCTCGTGTTCAAGCCATAAGCTGTCACTGCCGTAAGCTCCGTCACCGTTGTGGCGAATACAGAATGTGCAGTTGCAAGGGCATTTGTTTGTAAGATTGATGTAAAGCTTTCCGCCGACATCATAAAGTATAGTCATTCTTTTTTTCATTTTAAAGCCTTATTTCAATTATTTTTTATCAATTTTGAGCGAAATATCGAACGCCTTTACCGAGTGTGTGAGCGCACCGACCGATACAATGTCAACACCCGTAGCCGCAACCTCAGCCATGTTGTCAAGCGTAACATTTCCCGAAGCTTCAAGTACAGCCTTGCCGTTCGCAATTTCAACGCACTTCTTCATCTGCTCGCAAGTCATATTGTCGAGCATGATAACATCTGCATTACAGGAAAGAGCCTCGCGAAGCTCCTCTTCATTTCGTACCTCAACTTCGATTTTTATCATGTGACCCATCTTGCTGCGAAGCGCCTCAACAGCCTTTGTGATGCTGCCGTAAGCGTCAATGTGATTGTCCTTGAGCATTGCGCCGTCGGAGAGATTGTAGCGGTGGTTCTTGCCGCCGCCGACCGTTACAGCGTACTTTTCGATTGCACGAAGTCCGGGGAGAGTCTTTCTCGTTTCCGTAACGTGCGCACGAGTACCCTTGCAGCATTCAGCGTATTTCGCAGTTTCGGTAGCAATTCCCGACATATGCTGCAAAATGTTGAGCGAAGTTCTCTCAGCTTTGAGTATAGCCTTGGTCTTGCCCGTCACAACAGCGATAACATCGCCCTTTTCGACCTTGCCGCCGTCCTTGATGTTGATCTGAACTTTAACGTCCTTGTCAAGCATCTCAAAAACACGAACAGCAATGTCAATGCCGCAGAGGATACCGCTTGCCTTTGCAACGAAACGTGCGGTCGAAACATCATCATCGTCAAGAAGATAGTCGGTCGCAGCGTCAACATAGTTGATGTCCTCGCGAAGCGCACGTTCGATTATCTCATCTGTAATAAACTGTGGTAAATTCATTTTATATAAACTCCTTATATGGTTTTTCAGTCAAATCATATCGGTAAAAAAGACTGATCTTGGCGCAAAAGCACAATGTATCATCGTAATACGAACGATCTTTTCACCGTATCAAAGCTCGTCAACAACGCTGAAAGCCTTGCAAATGCTGTCTTGGATAAGCAGATCGGCAGCACTGTCCTTAGGCGTGGGCGTTTTGTTTATGAGAACGAGCCTGTTTCCCTTGTAGTAGTCGATAAGTCCGCTCGCAGGATATACCGTCAGCGATGTTCCGCCGATGATAAGCATATCCGCCTCGGAAATAGCCTTTATCGCACCATTCACCGTATCCTGATTCAAGCCCTCTTCATAAAGCACAACATCAGGCTTTACCAGACCGCCGCACTTTAAGCAGGGCGGAGGACCGTCAACGCTTTTTATGTATTCCGCCGTGTGATTTGCTCCGCATCGCAGACAATAGTTGCGGTGGATAGAGCCATGAAGCTCATAAACCACCTTGCTGCCTGCCGCATAGTGCAAACCGTCAATGTTCTGCGTCACAACAGCCGTCAGCTTGCCCATTTGTTCAAGCTTTGCGAGCGCGTAGTGCGCAGAATTCGGCTTCGCATCAAGACAAAGCATCTTTTCACGGTAAAATTCGTAAAAATCCGCAAGATGATTCACATAAAACGACCTGCTTAATATCGTTTCCGGCGGATATTTGTATTTTTGGTTGTAAAGACCGTCAACGCTGCGGAAATCGGGGATACCGCTCTCGGTAGAAACGCCCGCACCGCCGAAGAAAACTATCTTGTCAGCCTCGATTATCCATTGCTTGAACTGCTCCAGTTTTTCGTCCATAAGATCCTCTTTTCATACTTGAATCGTATAAAGACAGGGGATAATTAATTCGGAATTCGGAATTCGGAATTCGGAATTATTTATCTTTTCCGCATTTATTGTTTAAACTGTATGGGACGGGTTTTAAGTCCCGTTTATCTGCAAATTATTAGTCTGTGGTCGGATATAGAAACCAACCTTACGATGAACAATTCAGATGCAAACAACACAAAACATTCGCTGTAAAAATTAATTTCGAATTCCGAATTCATAATTCCGAATTAATTTTAAGGTATGTGCAAAACCTGAACTTTACTCCGTCGTGTTCGTGTTCGTCCGAACATTCGGCAAGCTTCCATTCGGGGAGCTTGTCAAGATCGGGGAAGAAAACCTCCGCACCTGCGTGAGCATCTATCTTCGTGATAAGTACCTTCTGACAGTAGGGGAGAAGCTGACGGTATATCTCACCGCCGCCGCATACAAAAAACTCGTCCTCACCCTCGGCAAGCTTTACAGCCTCATCTACGCTGTGAACGACCTCAACACCCTCGGGAGCAAAGCTTTCATCTCTCGATAAAACAATGTTCCGTCTGTCCTTGAAAGGCTTTCCGTTCGGCAGTGATTCAAGCGTCTTTCTGCCCATTATAACAGCGTGGTGAAGCGTCGTGCTTCGAAAAAATTTCATATCCTCGGGAATGTGAAAAAGCAG
Organism: uncultured Ruminococcus sp.; assembly: GCA_937926145.1. GTDB lineage: Bacteria > Bacillota > Clostridia > Oscillospirales > Ruminococcaceae > UMGS363. The sequence goes on from CALANW010000114.1 coordinate 4,575, forward strand.
ATCGCCGTTCTTGCCAATGCCATAATCAGCATCAGCGTCAACTATCGCAGTAAGCATCTTCCTGCCCCCTTATATCGCAACTTCTATCTTGAAGTCACTGTCGTGATATCTGTAACCCTCCAGCGAGAAGCTGTCGGGCGTGAATTTGTAAAAATCATCAATGCTCTTGTCAATGATAAATTTCGGAGCATCGTAAGGCTCGTTTTTGATAATTTCCTTTATAATAGGAACGTGCCTGTCGTAAATGTGAGCATTCGCAATAACATGAACAAGCTCGCCGACTTCCAAGCCGCATACCTGCGCAAACATGTGAACAAGCACAGCATACTGACAAATGTTCCAGTTGTTCGCCGTGAGCATATCCTGCGAGCGCTGATTGAGCAATGCATTGAGCTTTCCGCCCGAAACGTTGAACGTCATACTGTAAGCGCAAGGGTAAAGTCCCATTTCCGAAAGATCGTGATGATTGTAAAGATTCGTGATGATGCGCCTGCTCGACGGATTGTGCTTCAAATCGTAAAGTACACGGTCGACTTGGTCAAAATCTCCCTCGGGATAGTGATGCTTCACTCCAAGCTGATAACCGTAAGCCTTGCCGATCGAACCGTTTTCGTCAGCCCAGCTGTCCCATATATGCGCACCGAGATCGGCAATGTTGTTCGACTTTTTCTGCCATATCCAAAGCAACTCCTTGACCGCGGTTTTGAGATAAGTGCGGCGCAAAGTGATGATAGGGAACTCCTTTGAAAGATCGTAGCGGTTCACAACGCAGAAACGGCTTATCGTGTGCGCAGGAGTGCCATCAGCCCACTTTGGGCGAACGTCCATTTCCGTGTCCCACATTCCGTTTTCGAGTATATCCTTAACATTATCAATAAAAGTTTGATCTGCAAAACTCATTTTGTAATAATTCCTTCAATAAAAATACTTATAATCTATTATAACACGCTGCAGCATAAAAATCAATAGCCAAAAGAGGGATTTTTTTAATTCGGAATTCGGAATGTGGAATTCGGAATTATTTTTGCTCCGCAAATTCACAGCAAAACCCATTTTCGTAGTGGCGGATTCTATATCCGCCCGTTTCGGTAACGAATTGCTGTATATTGAACGAATATTAATGTAGGGAACGGTCGCACGTCTTGTGCCGCAAGGAGCTTTTTTCTCTGAATGAAAAAAGAGCTGTTTTGTTTGCAAAATTATTTATATGCTAAAAATTTCTGACGCAATTTGGAACGAAAAAATGCCTAAAATACAAGGTTTGCAACGGGCGAGTAAAGAATCCGTCCCTACGATTTTCATTACAAACTAACGGAATATAAATAATTCCGAATTCCGCATTCCGAATTACCCCAAATTCTTCCACCCAACCTCATTCCTGCTCATGACCGTGAAAGTCGAACCGTAAAGCGCTGTCGCAATGTAAGCGTCAATGCGGTGAATGTCCGATTCCGTCTGCGAAAGCGCATCAAGTACCATGCAAATGTTCTCCGATGTAAGCTTGCGGAAACGTTCCGCCGCAGTTTCCGCAGGAACGACCTTGCCCTCAAAAGTCACCCTCCTGCGCAGAGCAATCACCTCCGCAATGATGTCCCGAATTTCCTCCAAAGAGCCTGCCGACAGCGGATAACGTGATTTCAGCATATCAAGCTCCAGAACCCCGTCTAAATGCACCTTTAAATTTGTGCTGTCTGAAATTCCCGTCACATCATTCACGCCCGTCTGATTCGGATAGGTCTTGATATTTTCAAGCTGACTATTTTCGTTCTGATTATGATAAGTCTTGATAGAAGCGCTTTCGCCGACAGCCTGAACCTCGCTTTTGCCTGCACTTGAAGCCGCATTTTCCGCCGATTGAATACCGCCGTTCACACCCTCAAAAGAGCCGCCCTCACGCTCCGATATCTCGTTCACATATATCAAAGTCGGACGCGCGAGATACTGCTTTTTCTGCTCGATCAAACCAGCCGCTTCAAGCTCCGAGTAAACACGCGCCGCCTTATCCTTGCCGAAGCCGAGCACCCGACACGCTTCATCTCGGGTAAAAATTATGTAGACCCTGCCGCGTTCATCACACCAGCCGTTCATCTCGGAAAGCTTCACTCGGTCAAGCATAAGCGCGTATAAAAGCTTGCCGTCACTCGATATCACACTGTATTTTTCGGAAAAGATACCCTGCGGAAGCTTGTAGAATTGTCCCTCCATTTTATAACCCCTTTTATGTTTTTTTCTTAATTTTACTACGGACGTGGACTAACATACAATCACATATTTATTGTGCAATTTAGACAAGATCATTTATAAATGCCGTTGCGGAAAATCATACTCCGCAAAAATTACGCATTAAAAAACCGTTGACTTTTTGCGAGAAAAATTGTATAATTAAGCTGATAAAATTACACTATATAAGTAAAGGTGGTCAAAAAATGAACAAAAAAGAGCTTGCTGAAATAAAGAAAAATTTCGGCGAACACAGCGGCTTTTTCACACTTAACCGTGTGCTTACCGCTTACATAGATACGCAGAAAAACGTCCGCTGTCAGACGAACGAGCTTTACTCCCTCACTCCCGAGGAGATCGGCGCAGTGCTTATGGAGTCGCTCTCAAAGGTGTTCAAGGGCAGCCTCGGCAAAGGTCTGCTCGAGTATCCTTTTCCCCGTGAGCAGTATGACGAGGGCGGTTCGCAGAGAGTTTTGTGGGAGGCTGTCAAGACAAAGCTTGCCGATGAAACAGCCTGCGCAGCACTTCTGGAAAAAATTATAAATAATCTTGCTTATGAGCCTGCATATACTATTATTATCGGACACTGCTCCTACAGCATAATGTCGCGTGACAGGAACGACGACGACCTCGGAACGGCTGCCGATGAGTACAATTTCATCGTCTGTGCGGTTTGTCCTGCCGTTACAAATGACGATGGACTTATGTTTGACGGCGACTCAAATTCTATCTCGAAGAAGTCAAACACAGAGCTTGTTATAGCAAGAGAGCCTACAGACGGATTTTTCTATCCCGTTTTCAGCGACAGAGCGCCCGATGTCAACAGCGTTATGTACTTCACCAAAACGCCGAGAAAGCCTAACGTTTCGTTCGTCAATGATGTCCTCGGCTGCGAGTTCAGAATGAGCGCAAACGGCGAGAAGAAAACGTTCCAGCAGGTTATGCACGATGTCTGCGGTGATGAACTTAACTACACCGTCATCACGCAGGTAAACGAAAAGCTTCGTGAGTTTGTTCAGGAGGCAAAAAACGATACCGAGCTGCCCGTTGTTGACGGAAACAGGCTTTACAATATCCTCTCCGATTCGGGCGTGAGCGATGAAAAGCTGGAGGGACTGAAAACTATCTTTGAGAACAAGGTCAGCGGCGGCGCACTCACCGCAACGAACCTTGTCGAGCCGAAAACAAAGCTTTCCACCCCCGAGATAACTGTCAGCATCAGCAAAGATGCCACCGACAAGGTAAGAACCACGACAATGGACGGCAGACGATGCCTTATCATCGACCTTGACGACCCCGCGATCGAGATAAACGGTCTTGCAACACGCATAAAAGGCAATTCTATATAAAATCTATCTAAAAAGGAATGATAAATATGGTAACAACAGTAACAGTAGAAAATTTTGAGCAGGAAGTCCTTCATTCGGACAAGCCCGTCCTCGTTGACTTTTGGGCATCATGGTGCGGACCATGTATGATGATGTCTCCGATAGTCGATGAGCTTTCCGAAGAGGAAACGGGCGTAAAGTTTTGCAAAGTAAACGTTGACGAAGAAATGCCGCTTGCCGCAAAATTCGGAATTGAAAGTATTCCGTCACTTCTTCTCTTTGAGAACGGCAGATTCAAAGATCAGATAGTTGGTGCAGTACCGAAAGCACAGCTTAAACAGTTTATCGGAAAGTAAATATTAATGCGTAATGCGTAATGCGTAATTATTTGCAAAGCTCAAATTTATTTGAACAAAGCGAAGCCAAGCAAAAGTTTCGTCCACCTTTTCAAAGGTGGTGGGTGTCCAGAGGGCAAAGCCCTTGGTCGCAGGTCAATTTGACCTTTAGCAGAAAAGCGAAATCCCTAAACTATGGCTAAAGGCATTGCTGCAATAACGAAATCAGTAACAAATCAAAAGGCGCAATTCACAAAAATAATGGGGAACGAAATATGTTAAACATAGTTTCATAAAGCCATAACAGTGAATTGCGCCAATTCTTTTTTCTTCAAATAAACTATCCTCGGTGTGAAATGCGCAGAGCGAAGCGATAAGCATTTCACGCCGACATCGTTTGAACGGCGGTGGAATATGAACAGAAGGTCGAATTTTTGCGGTTTTACGTTCATACTGCATCGCTGTTCATACTGCGTTGAAGCTTCAAATCCACTCACTTCGTTCGTGAATTTTTGCTTCAAGGATAGTTTTTGGGGGAAAACAGAATGGCGCAATTCACATTTTTAGGTTTCCGAAACTTGATTTCTCATATTTCGTTTACCATATTTCGTGTGAATTGCGCCTTTTGATTTGTTAGCAATTTCGCTATTGCAACAATGCATTAGCTGTCAGTTTAGGGATTTCGCTTTTCTGCTAAAGGTCAAATTGACCTGCGACCAAGGGCTTCCGCCCTCTGGACACCTGACGAGCTGTGCTCAGCTCGACCAGCTGCTTGGCTTCGCATCGCCCGACAAATGTCAGCTATGCAGATAATTCCGCATTCCGAATTCCTAATTTCGAATTAGCCGAGTATCATGCTGTCATTGATAGTCGAAGCGCCGCCGTCCTCTTCAAACTTTTTGAGGAGATCTTCAACGGTGAGCTTCTTCTTTTCTTCACCGCTTGCCTCGAAAATAATTCTGCCGTTGTTCATCATTACTATCTTGTTTCCGTGAACGATAGCATCGTGCATATTATGTGTTACCATAAGCGCGGTGAGCTTGTTTTCGGAGATGATCTTGTCCGAAAGTTCAAGAACCTTTGCGGCTGTTTTCGGGTCGAGTGCCGCTGTATGCTCGTCGAGGAGAAGAACGTGCGGCTTTTTGAGCGTTGCCATAAGCAGTGTGAGCGCCTGACGCTGACCGCCCGAGAGGAGTCCTACCTTTGAGGTCATTCTGTCTTCAAGTCCGAGGTCGAGCATTTTGAGAAGTTCGTGATATTCTTCACGCTCCTGCTTTGTGATGCCCCATTTGAGCGAGCGGCTCTGTCCGCGTCTTGCGGCGAGGGCAAGGTTTTCCTGAATTTCCATTGTTGCGGTCGTTCCCGTCATAGGGTCTTGGAAAACTCGTCCGAGGTACTTCGCTCTCTTGTGTTCGCAAAGTCCCGTTACGTCAACTCCGCCGATCTTTATCGAACCCGAGTCAACGGGCCAAACGCCTGCAACAGCGTTAAGGGTCGTAGATTTGCCCGAGCCGTTGCCGCCGATAACTGTGCAGAAGTCGCCCTCTTCAAGTTTGAGCGTAACGCCGTTGAGCGCTTTCTTTTCATTTATAGTTCCTGCGTTGAATGTCTTTTTAATGCAGTTTATCTCAAGCATTTTCCGAACCGCCTTTCTCATTTACGTTTCCTGCGGAATTTTTAGCAGCCGCGCGGAATGAATTCTTTGACGCTCTCTTGATGTAAGGAACAGCGAGGAATACCGCAACGACGATAGCAGAGAAAAGCTTTGTGTTCTGTGTGGAAAGTCCGAGCCAGAGCACGATCTGGATAACGATGAAGTAGATGATAGCGCCGACTGCCGTGAAAGCAAGTCTGCCGCTGAAATTGAGGTGCTTGCCGAGGATAAGTTCACCGAAAACTTCGCCGATGATAACAGCCGCAAGTCCGATTACGATAGCGCCGCGTCCCATATTAACGTCGGCGTTGCCCTGATACTGTGCAAGAAGTCCGCCTGCAAGTCCGACAAGTCCGTTCGAGAGGATAAGCGCGATAACGGTCGATTTTTTCGTGTTGATACCCTGCGCACGAGCCATATTTGAGTTACAGCCCGTTGCACGGATAGTGAAACCGTACTCCGTTCCGAAGAACCAGTAGAGGATCGCAATAAGGAGCGCAACAACGATAACGCCTTTGAGAATTGTCATCGGGATAAAGCGGAGCGACATAAAGAGGGGGTACTTGTCAACATTTATAGCCGTGTTCGCCTGACCCATAATATCGAGGTTGATAGAGTAAAGCGCAAGCTGTGTAAGGATACCTGCGAGGATTCCCGGGATACCGAGCAGTGTGTTGAGCAGTCCCGTTACAAGTCCTGCAAGACAGCCTGCGAGGAATGCGCAAACTATTGCGATCGGTACAGGAACTCCGTTCACGATGAGAACAACGGCAACCGCGCCGCCCGTTCCAAGGCTTCCGTCAACGGTAAGATCGGCGAAATCGAGGATCTTGTAGGTTATGTAAACGCCTATCGCGAGGATACCCCAGATAAGTCCCTGTGCGACCGAACCCGGAAGTGCGTTTACGAGCGTCATAATGTTCATAGAGCAAATTCCTTTCAAAATTGTTGTAAAGTTTCTGCGAAACCGCTTCGCAAAAACCGTTAAGTTTTAATTAAACTTAATTTGGAAACGGAGCAAGAGTTCCGTTTCCGCATTAAGCTTAACTAAGCTGCTTTATCGTGTAAGTTTATTCAGCAATAGCAACATAGTCCTCAGGAATTGTGATTCCGAGAGTATCGCAGATCTCCTTGTTGTATTCCTTAACAACGTTTGGAGCGTAACGAATTTCCATTTCGCCCGGATTCTTGCCTTCGGTGAGAATTTCGTAAGCCATTTCGCCTGTAGCAACGCCGAGGTCATAGTAGCTGATAGAGAGAGTTGCAACTCCGCAGCCCTTGCAGATGCCCTCTTCGCCTGCGATCACAGGAATGCCTGCAGGAACGCAGATGTTCTTGATGATCTCTGTGTTGGAAGCCATTGTGTTGTCGGTAGGAACGTAGAGAACGTCACATTCGCCGATAGCTGTGTTTGTGATGGACTGGATCTCGTTGCTGTCAGCAGCGGAGTATTCCTTGTAAGCGATGCCGTCAGCTGTGAGAGCTTCGCCGAACTTCTGAGCCTGGAACTTGGAGTTAGCCTCGGAAGAGCAGTAGAGGATACCTACCTGCTTAACATCAGGGAAGAGTTCCTTGAGCATCTTTTCCTGCTCGTCGATAGGAGCAAGGTCAGCTGTACCGGAGATGTTTGTACCTGTTGTGCCTGTCCAGTCGGAAATGTCAAGTGCTGTGCCGTAGTCGGTAACAGAAGTTCCAAGAACTGGGATAGAGTTTGTTGCAGCAGCGGCAGCCTGAAGTGCAGGTGTAGCGTTTGCAAGGATAAGGTCATAGCCGTTGGAAACGAAGCCCTGACAAATTGTGGAGCAGTTTGTGCTTTCGCCCTGAGCGTTCTGCTCATAGAAAACAACATTGCCTTCGCCGAGGAGTTCGGTGAGCTTGTCCTTGAAGCCCTGAGTAGCAGCGTCAAGAGCAACGTGTTCAACGAGCTGGCAGATACCAACGTTGTAAACCTTGCTTCCGTCAGCAGCAGTATTGTCGGCAGCAGCGCCGCCGTTGTCGGTCGTTGTGTTTCCGCAGCCTGCGAAAGCCATTGCAGCTGTAACGCAAGCGAGTGCGCAAGCTGCGATCTTCTTGATAGATTTCATAAACATTCCCCTTTTGAAAAAAGTATAAATATAAGTATAAGTCAATGTACTGTAAAGTCAAGGACTTTAGCTCTATACATCGTTAAATCCGACTACGCTTTAAATCCTTAAAGTACACGACCTATATAATTATACCACCTTAACTTACAATTGTCAACACCTAAAATTTAATTCCGAATTCCGCATTCCTAATTTAAAAAATTTTCCTCCCCCTCTTGACAACTCCCTCAAAGTGTGTTATAACTGTATTACATCAAGCAGTACAGTTAATACAGATAGAGGGTGATATAATGTTTGCGATTGACCTAAGGGAGCGAACTCCTATTTATGAACAGCTCTATAAAAGAATAACCGAGCTTGTCATAAAAGGCGAGCTTAAACAGGACGATAAGCTCCCAAGTGTCCGTGAGCTTGCGAAAGAACTTGGCGTGAATCCGAATACGGTCGCAAAAGCGTTCCAAATGCTCGAACGCGACAAGGTGATATATTCCTTGCAGGGCAGGGGAAGCTTCATCGCCGCCGTCCAGACCGACAGCATCAAGGAGCGAACGCTTTCGGCTTTTGATGCGGCTGTTGACGAAGCACTGAAAGCCGGACTGACCGCCGACGAACTTATCTTACGCATAAAAAATTTCGACGAAAAAGGACCTGACAAAAATGAAGCACAAAAACAGAAAAAATAAACACACCGCTTTTCCTGCCGTTGTATGTACGGTGTTTCTCGCCGCAGCGGTGCTTTCGGGAAATGCCGTTTACCGCAGACAGCAAATCGCTGCGAACGTCATCACAAATGAAACCGTTGATACATCTGACCCGATGCTTGTGCTTGTGAACAGAACTCACATTATCTCGGACGAATACAGCGGCGAGCTTGTCGAACTCGACTGCGGAAAAAGTGTCGATTCGCGAATCTATCCCGATCTTCAGGCAATGTTTGACCAAATGCGAAGTGAGGGCGTTTACCCGATAGTGAACGAGGGTTTCCGCACAAGAAAAGATCAGGAGCAGATGATGACAGATCAGATAAATGCTTATCTTGACGAGGGTTATAGCCGAAGAAAAGCGGAAAAGCTTGCGGAAAAGATAGTTGCCCCCGTGGGTTCGAGTGAACACGAGCTCGGCATTGCCGTTGACATCATCGCCGATAAAACTAAGTCGGATAACGAAACGGTCTATAACTGGCTTGCGAAAAATGCGTATAAATACGGCTTTATCCTGCGCTATCCGCCTAATAAGACCGAGATAACGGGAATCGATTATGAGCCGTGGCATTACCGATATGTCGGCAAAAAGGCGGCAGCGGAAATATATGAACAGGGCGTATGCCTTGAAGAATACCTTGAAAATAATACGAAAGGAACAGATATATGATAAAATTAAAGGGTGCAGTTAAGAAATTTGACGGCTTTGATGCACTTGACGGCGTTGACCTTGAAATAGGGAACGGCGCGGCATTCGGTCTGTTAGGCTCGAACGGCGCAGGAAAATCCACCGTCCTGCGGCTTCTGTCGGGCATATACGAAGCGGACGGCGGAACGGTCGAGATAGACGGAGAAAGCGTCTTCGACAACGCCGATGTCAAGCGCAGAGTTTTCTTCATCAATGATGAAACGGTGCAGTACAACGGAATGTCGCTCGCCGATCTGCGGCGCTATTTCAGCGGCTTTTACCCGAATTTCTCGAACGAGCTTTTCGATAAGCTGAACGATACCATAAAGCTCCCCGAGAAAAAGCCGATGGATAAATTTTCAAAGGGAATGAAGCGTCAGGCTATAGTTATCACAGGTCTTGCCTGCCGAACGGACTATCTTTTCCTCGATGAAGCCTTTGACGGACTTGATCCGACTATGCGGAACATCGTCAAGCGTATGCTCGTCGATGAAATGCTCGACCGTGGACTTACAACGGTGATCTCTTCGCATAATTTAAAGGAAATAAACGAAATTTGCGACAGTGCGGCGCTTATGCACAGGGGAAAGGTGCTTTTCTGCCGTGACCTTGACAGCTTAAAGGGCGAAGTTCACAAAATTCAGGCGGCTTTCGGCAAAACATACACGAAAGAGGACTTTTCCGAGCTTGAAGTGCTGCATTTTGAGCAGAACGGCAGCCTTACATATATGATAGCAAAGGGCAGCACCGAAACGGTCGAAGAAGCCGTGCGCAAAAAGTCGCCGCTTGTCTTTGATATGATACCGCTCACGCTTGAAGAAATTTTTATCTACGAAATGGAGGAAAATGGCTATGACTGTAAAGGCATCGACATTACAAACATTGGCTGAATACGAGCCGTCCGTCCATAACGGCTTGTGGAATGTGCGGAGCTGTATGAAATTTTCCGTGATATTTTTCATTCTGCATCTTATCGCCGCTCCCTCGATGCTGATATCGGCAATATATAATATTACAAATCATATCAGCTCAGGTCCGAGCGAAAGCACCTATATTGTCGCCGCAGGAGCAACATTCTTCGCAGGCGCGCTCGGGATCCTCATCGCATTTATGAACTTCGGCTGTCTTTATAATAAGAACAAAGCCGATATGTACCTCTCCGCACCGCTCTCGATGAAGCAGAGATTTCTCTCCGATTATCTTTCGGGACTTGCTTCGTATATAATCCCGTTTATCGCGGCGCAGATACCGACACTTATTCTTTTTGCGGTCGGACACTTCTGCTTTGACGGAAAAGAGTTTACATATTTCATTGCAGGAGCGGAGGGCAAGGACGCAGAATATCACTATGTCTGTGACTTTTTCGGCAAAGCGTTCCCTTACTACGGACGTTTCGCTGTCGGCGGAATAATTTCAATGATAATGCTTTTTACGCTGACGGTTCTTATACTGACCTGCTGCGGAACACTTTTTGACGGCATCGTTCATACTATACTTATAAATACATTTTCTTTCCTCTCTATCGTGTTTGTCTGCGATACTATTTTTAATGCAAATTTTATGATAGACCTGAACAGATTCTTCTATCCGCTGATCGCGTGGACTTCGCCTGCGGGAGCTGTCATAACACTGGTCAAGTGTTCATTCAAAAGTTATCAGTATGATTACACGGTCCTTCCGCTGTGGGAATGGATGCTGGGCGTTATCGTAAATATTGCCGTGAATTTTGCATTGGCTTATCACTTTTACAGAAAGCGCAGAGCCGAGCATATCACAAAGCCTATCGTTTTCCGCTGGATATACAGCTTGATGATAACACTCGGACTTTGCTTTGCGCTTGTTTTATTGTTCGGAAACGATTTTGCCGACGGATTGAAGATAAACAAATACTTCTTCATAGACGTTTTTGCGGTACTCCTTGTTTATATGCTCTTCGAGATAATTTCCAACAGAGGATTGAAAAAGCTGTGGAAAGGCGCAGTCCGCTATGTGGTAACTTTTGCAGCTTTTGTCGGCTGTATGACACTTCTTCTCTCGACAAGACTGTTCGGTGTGGAGTATTATGTTCCGTCTGTTGATGATGTGGAAAAGATATATCTCGGCTACGGCGGAGTTTACAATGATGTTTCCTATCCCGAGTTCACATATTATGACGGCGACGGTTCAGACGGCTCGGTTTTCGTCATTGAGGACAGAGATAACATCGAAAACATTGTTGCGGCACAGCATATATCGGCTGAAGCAATGAAAACTGCCATAAAAAACGGCGGTGCAAACGGCTGGCAGGAGTGGCTCGACAAAAACGGTGAAGCATACACGGTGCAGGATTTCTCCATCTGCTGCGTACTCAAAAGCGGCAGGAGAGTTACAAGGAGCTACAGCATCGTAACGGCGGAAGCAGAGAAGCATCTTATGAATATCGATGTTTCGGACGAATACAAAAAGCAGGCGGCGCAACAAGTAATGAGAAAATTCGTGCCTTATGATAAGCTCTACAATAGCAGGCTCGAAGATGAAGAGATGTGGGGAACATACGGCGGAGTTGAAAATGTATCGGTCGATCTCGTGCTTTTTACACCTATCAACCTTTCAAAAAATGACGGAACGATGGGTAATAAAATAAAGATGAACGAAAGCTTTTACAACGAGCTTCGCGATGCGATCGCAAGCGATATGGAGAACCGCACGGCTGAGGAATATTTCCACCCATGCTCCGACAGAAAATACTCCCTCTGCATAAGCGGAGTTATCTGGAGCCTTGACATTGACGCAAGCTGGACGGAAACGATGAAAGTTCTCGCCGCCCACAATTGCTTTGAAAGCCTTGACAAAGAGGCAGACATACTGCTTGATGAAAGCAATCCCAAGCCTATGCGGCAGATAGCTGTATTCAAAAGCTGGAACGGTACGCAGAGTATCGTTTCAAGACTGCTTTTCTGCGCAAAGGAAAACATCACGAACTATGAGTATTTTGAAAGGCAGGATAAGGAGATCAATGCAAGATATGTAATTCACTATTCGGAAGATCTGCGGACGCTTATCAATGTTATGCAGTTCAAATATGTGACCGATGAGAATCTGTATCATATCAGTATCAACGGCGATATGTATCCTATCCCTCCCGAATACTCCGATGTTGCCGAAAGGGTGTATGATTCGGCTGAAAAGCTGAGCGACTATCCCGATTCAACCGATATTTACTACGGCTTGGGTGCTGTAATGGATCAATAAGCGTGCAGTCGGCAGGTATAGTAAATAAAATATGAAACAGCTCTTGACATTTTTGCTCAAAAGCACTATAATATAGATATAAAGAGGGCATACCGATAGACGGTCGCTCCCAAATATGCGTTAAGAAATAATCGCCGCATTTAGAAGCTGGGGCGGTTATTTCTTTTTACTATCAAGCAGTATCTTAATGATATCGCAAATAAGTATTCCCAAAGTGAGAACTTCAATAATACTCATATAGCAACGCCTCCCTTTCAGGGAGCAGGAATTGACCGCCTACCGTTTCTGGTATGTCCATAGGTCCATTTTATCATCTATTTGTTATATTGTCAATATTTGTAATAAAATACGCTTGTTTAGTGTTTTGAGTGCTTTTATGCTGAAAAAAGCTTTATGCGAAACAATTATATATAGTATAATGAACGAGGTAAACAGACATTTGCTCTCAGATATTGTAAAAACTGACCGCCAAGTTAAAAGCTATAGGCGGTCAGTTCTTTATATTTTTACTATGGTATTGATTTACTGTTTTAATGGCATAAATTTCATATTTCACATAAAAATAAGGGCAAAAATTCTGCATTTTGTATAAATATGACGAAAAGCGCATATAATGTTGATGCTGCAAAAATTTTTGAGAAAAATTTGGCGAAAATGCTTGACAAATCGGCACTTTGTGTATATAATTATTAATTGTTTGATGCTGTCTTTATGGGTAATTGCGCCCGGACGTGCATACAGACAATAATTTTTGGGAAAGGAGATAGATTATGCCTACATTTAACCAGTTGGTTCGTAAGGGAAGAGAGGTTTCCGAAAAGAAATCCACCGCTCCTGCTCTTCAGAAGGGTTACAACTCCAAGAAGAAGATCCAGATCGACCAGAGCGCACCTCAGAAGAGAGGCGTATGCACAGCTGTAAGAACTGCTACACCTAAGAAGCCTAACTCTGCTATGAGAAAGATCGCCAGAGTAAAGCTCACAAACGGTACAGAAGTTACTGCTTACATTCCTGGTATCGGCCATAACCTCCAGGAACACTCTGTTGTTCTTATCAGAGGCGGACGTGTAAAGGATCTCCCTGGTGTACGTTACCACATCATCAGAGGCACACTTGACGCTCAGGGCGTAGCTAAGAGAAATCAGGCTCGTTCCAAGTATGGCGCAAAGAAGCCTAAGGCAGGCGCAGCTAAGTAATAGCGCAAAAGAAATCTTAAACAATTGGCATATCATTGGAAGTATAACTCAATGAAACCACATATTGAATGTGGAGTATTCATTTTAATATATATGAATACCTCTGCATTGGACGTGCGTGTCATCGCAGAGATTGTGGATTGAAACGAGTACCTATGATATCATTTCTATGAAGGAGGGAAGAACTGTGCCAAGAAGAGGTAAAATCGCAAAGCGTGAAGTTTTGTGTGATCCAGTTTACAATTCTGAGATCGTAACACGTCTTATCAACAACATTATGCTTGATGGTAAGAAAGGTGTTGCTCAGAAGATCGTTTACGGTGCATTCGACATCGTAGCAGAGAAGACAGGCAAGGACGCTCTCGAAGCATTCAATGAAGCTCTCGAAAACATCATGCCTCTCCTCGAAGTAAAGGCTCGCCGTGTAGGTGGTGCAACATATCAGGTTCCTATGGAGGTACGTCCTGAAAGACGTCAGACTCTCGGACTCAGATGGCTCACAACCTATTCCAGAGCAAGAAGCGAAAGAACCATGAAGGAAAGACTTGCAGCTGAGATTATGGACGCTCTCAACGGTACCGGCGGTGCTTGCAAGAAGCGCGAAGATACTCATAAGATGGCTGAAGCTAACAAGGCATTTGCACATTACCGTTGGTAAGACGGCTTAATGCTGCAATTTATGGAGGTTTAATTTATGCCAAGAGATTGTTCACTTGAAGATACAAGAAATATTGGTATAATGGCCCACATTGACGCAGGTAAAACAACCACAACTGAGCGTATCCTTTTCTATACAGGTGTAAACCATAAGATCGGTGAAACTCACGACGGTGCTGCAACAATGGACTGGATGGCACAGGAGCAGGAGAGAGGTATCACAATTACTTCCGCTGCTACAACTGCACACTGGGCAGGCCATAGAATCAATATTATCGACACCCCCGGCCACGTTGACTTTACAGTTGAAGTTGAACGTTCACTTCGTGTACTCGACGGTTCTGTAACGGTTCTCTGTGCAAAGGGCGGCGTTGAGCCCCAGACAGAAACAGTTTGGAGACAGGCAAATAAATATCAGGTACCGAGAATGGTATATGTAAACAAGATGGATATCATGGGTGCAAACTTCTACCACGTTGTAGATATGATGCACGACCGTCTTAAGTGTAATGCTGTTCCGATCCAGCTCCCTATCGGCGCTGAGGACGACTTCAAGGGACTTGTTGACCTTGTTGAAATGAAGGCTTACGTTTACTATGACGATCTCGGAAAGGATATCAGAGTTGAAGATATCCCTGCTGACTTGGTTGAAAAGGCTCAGAAATACCACGAAGCTATGCTCGAGGCTGTTGCTGAGCAGGATGATGAGATCATGGAAAAATACCTCGGCGGTGAGGAAATTACCATTGATGAGATCAAGAAATGTATCCGTAAGGGTACTATCGCAAATACAATGGTTCCTGTTGTATGCGGTACTTCTTACAGAAATAAGGGCGTCCAGAAGCTCCTCGACGCTATCGTTGACTATATGCCTTCTCCGCTCGATATCCCTCACATCAAGGGCGTAAACCCTGAAACAGGTGAGGAAGAGGAAAGACCTTCCTCTGACGATGAGCCATTTGCAGCTCTCGCATTCAAGATCGCTACTGACCCATTCGTTGGTAAGCTTTGCTACTTCCGTGTTTACTCCGGTAAGGTAGACGCAGGTGCTACTGTCCTCAATGCTACAAAGGACAACAGCGAAAGAATGGGACGTATCCTCCAGATGCATTCTAACCACAGAAAGGATATTGATACCTGTTATGCAGGTGATATCGCTGCTTGTGTTGGTCTTAAGAATACAACGACTGGTGATACACTTTGCGATCCTAAGCACCCGATCATTCTCGAATCCATGGAATTCCCTGAACCTGTTATCCAGCTCGCTATCGAGCCTAAGACTAAGGCTGGTCAGGAAAAGATGGGCATCGGTCTTTCAAAGCTTGCTGAAGAAGACCCGACCTTCAAGACATGGACAGACGAAGAAACAGGACAGACAATCATCGCTGGTATGGGTGAGCTCCATCTTGATATCATCGTTGACCGTCTTCTCAGAGAATTCAAGGTTGAAGCTAACGTAGGTGCACCTCAGGTTGCTTACAAGGAAACTGTCAAGACACTTGCTGATGTTGATCACAAGTACGCTCGTCAGTCCGGTGGTAAGGGTCAGTATGGTCACGTTAAGATCAAGCTTGAACCTAACGAATCCGGTAAGGGTTACGAGTTTGTTAATGCAGTTGTCGGCGGCGCTATTCCTAAGGAATACATTCCTGCTGTTGACAAGGGTATCCAGGGCGCTATGAAGTCCGGTATCCTCGCAGGTTACCCTGTAGTTGACGTAAAGGTTACTCTTTACGATGGTTCTTACCATGAAGTCGACTCCTCTGAAATGGCATTCTCGATCGCCGGTTCTATGGCATTCAAGGAAGCTATGAAGAAGGCTAACCCATGCATTCTCGAACCTATCATGAAGGTATCCGCTATCGTTCCTGAAGACTTTATGGGAACTGTTATCGGTGACCTCAACTCCAGAAGAGGACAGATCCTCGGTCAGGAGATCAACAACGGAACAGCTCAGGTCGATGCTCTCGTTCCGCTCTCTGAAATGTTCGGTTACTCCAACGACCTCCGTTCCAAGACACAGGGTCGTGGTCAGTACACAATGGAACCGCACAGCTATGTAGAAGTTCCTAAGAACGTTGCTGAAAAGATCATGACTGCAAGAGGCAAGGCTGAATAAGTTTTTTAGTAAAATTTATAAAAAAGCTTGCTTTTTCGGTTCAAATCTGTTATTATAGTATTATAATAAATCCCATTATATATTATCTAAGGAGGAAATTCCAATGGCAAAGGCACATTTCGAACGTACTAAGCCCCACGTAAATATTGGTACTATCGGTCACGTTGACCACGGTAAGACAACTCTTACAGCTGCTATCACTAAGACACTCGCTCTCGAAGGTCTTGCAGAGAAGAAGGACTACGCAAACATCGACTCTGCTCCGGAAGAGAGAGAGAGAGGTATTACAATCAACACAGCTCACGTTGAGTATGAGACAAAGAACCGTCACTATGCTCACGTTGACTGCCCAGGCCACGCTGACTATGTTAAGAACATGATCACTGGTGCTGCTCAGATGGACGGCGCTATCCTTGTAGTTGCTGCTACTGATGGCCCTATGGCTCAGACTAAGGAGCATCTCCTTCTTGCTCGTCAGGTTGGCGTTCCTTACATCGTTGTATTCATGAACAAGTGCGACCAGGTTGACGATCCTGAGCTTCTCGAACTCGTTGAAATGGATATCCGTGAAACACTTGACAAGTACGAATTCCCTGGCGATGATACACCTATCATCAAGGGTTCTGCTTACCAGGCTCTTATGGCTCCTGATGACCTCAGCGATCCTGCTTACGCTCCTATCCTTGAACTCATGGATGCTGTTGACACTTATATTCCTACACCTGACCGTAAGGCAGACCTTCCTTTCCTTATGCCTGTTGAAGACGTATTCACAATCACTGGTCGTGGTACTGTTGCTACAGGTAGAGTTGAAAGAGGCCAGCTCAAGACTGGTGACGAAGTTGAGATCATCGGTCTTACAACTGAAAGAGCTAAGACAGTTGTAACCGGTATCGAAATGTTCAGAAAGATTCTTGACTACGCTGAGGCAGGCGATAACATCGGTGCTCTTCTCCGTGGTATCCAGAGAACTGACATCGAAAGAGGCCAGGTTCTTTGCAAGCCCGGTTCTATTCACCCCCACACAAAGTTCAGCGGTCAGGTTTACGTACTGAAGAAGGAAGAGGGCGGACGTCATACTCCTTTCTTCAACAACTACAGACCTCAGTTCTACTTCAGAACAACTGACGTTACTGGCGTAATCACTCTTCCTGCTGATAAGGAAATGTGCATGCCTGGCGATAACGTAACAATGGATGTTGAGCTCATCACTCCTATCGCTATCGAAGAAGGCCTCCGTTTCGCTATCCGTGAAGGTGGTAGAACAGTAGGTTCAGGCGTTGTTACAGGTATCAATGAATAATTATTCATCGAATAATTAATTCGTTCCTTTAACAATTACGTTTGATTCGTAAATAAAATTCGCTCTTGCTGAGTAATCGGCAAGAGCGTTTTGGTTTTATTTTGGGTTTCCATAAAAGAAACAGCGCTGCCGATGAACGACAGCGCTGTTTTTGTTTAAATTAAATTATGCCTCAGCAGGAGCGCCAACAGGACAAGTACCTGCGCAAGCGCCGCAATCGATGCACTTATCAGCGTCGATAACGTACTTGCCGTCACCTTCTGTGATAGCACCAACGGGACAACCGTCTGCACAAGCTCCGCACATGATGCATTCATCTGAAATTTTGTATGCCATAGAATGACACCTCCCATAAGTATTAGGAAATAGGGCTTTCCTTCATTCGTCATTATAGCATATCAATTGTGAAAAAGCAATATATATT
>CALANW010000115.1 GCA_937926145.1 uncultured Ruminococcus sp.
AAGGCATATCGGGCATTTCATTTTCGGGAACATTCAATGATTTTTCGATTATTGAGTTATCCTTGAAATCATTGATTATCTGCTCTTTTCCGCTTATTTTGATCGTATTTTTTTGAGTAAAGCTTCCCATCGGCTCATCGGCATTAAGGAGCTGTGTAAGAAAACCAACGTCACGGACGAAAACAAAGCCGTTGTGAATGACCGTATGCGTACTTTCACAAAGCTTTCGTGCCGTATCGAAACCGACAGTCTGTATTTCGGGGTACTTCTTTGAATTTATGGTGCATAAGAGTATCCGCTGGATTATATCCTCGGAAACACGTTCTTTTTCGTCTTTTGAGGACTGCTCGATAATAAAGTTCTCCGCAGACAGGATTTCGTCTTTGAATTTATCTGCATCACGTGCAATGCTTTCAAGTTTTTCAAAACTTATGTATCCTGCACCATACATAATGAAAAGATGTGCAAGTGCTTCCGAAAATGGTTCAGCTGAAATATTTGCCACTTCGTTTTGGGAAGCAGTTTTGACCTCTATATCATTTGGGACTTCAATACTGCATATTTTTGCAATGAATGCCGCTCGCCATAAAGCTGAAAGTACCTTTTCATTGGAAGCACAATAGCCGCTTTCATATAAACGCTTCTTCTTTCCTTCCATAGACATTACTTATCCTCCGCCGCACGAATATTGACATATTTATCGGTCACTTCCATAACATAGGCTTTTCGTTCCTCATGACCGTTCAGCTTCTTTTTTGTCTTGTATATTTTTCTGCCTGCCAGAAGGTCGGAAGCGTTTGCGGCTGTAACAGTGATCCCGTTGTATCTGTCCTCTTTCCACAGGGTAAAATTACAGCCGTTCCTGCTTTCCTCACAGTAAAAATTGCTTCTGCCCTCAAATATGTTTTTTCCGCATTTTGGGCAGATGCCGACAGGCTTCCTCTCCTGCGGCAGTCTTTTCAGATTGACATATCTGCCTGTATCCTCAAGGCAGTATTCCGCATCATAAAGCCTGCCGTCTTTGCTCACGAATCTAAGCTTTACAGCCTCGCCATTAAGCAGTCTGACTGCCGTTTCCGCTGTTATGGTGTCCTTTATGAATTTATCCTCTTTACATATAGAGAAGCCGCATTTTTCAATACCGCTTTCACAGTAAAAATTCTTTTTGCCCTCATAGATATTTTTTCCGCATCTCGGACAGATGCCGACAAGCTCACGCCTTGAACTTCTGCTGTTTCGGACAGGAACTCTTTTTCGTTCGGGACTTTTTTCAAGCTCTATGACCGAGCTGACAAAATTCTTGACCTCACGAATAAAGCTGTCCGCATTTACGCCATTTTCCTTGATATTTGTGAAAACCTGTTCCCATTCGGCTGTCCTTTCAACGGCTTTCACGCTGTCGGGAACAGAAGCGATAAAGTCCTTTCCGAACTGTGTCGATACGATATTTTTGCAGTTTCGCTCCGCATATCCCGAGCGGATAAGCTCTTCGATTATTTCTGCTCTTGTGGCTTCCGTTCCGATGCCTTTTCCCGAAACTGCGGATTTGAGGGATTTATCATCAATGCGGTTGTCAATATTGCTCATAACCGAAAGAAGCGTTGCATCTGATACGTTTTGTCAAGGGTGTTTAAGAACTTTTTTCGCTGTCATTCAAAATC
>CALANW010000116.1 GCA_937926145.1 uncultured Ruminococcus sp.
GTTAATGGGCAAAAAGGCGCAATTCACATTTTGGGGTTTTACGAAA
Organism: uncultured Ruminococcus sp.; assembly: GCA_937926145.1. Classification (GTDB taxonomy): domain Bacteria; phylum Bacillota; class Clostridia; order Oscillospirales; family Ruminococcaceae; genus UMGS363. The sequence continues at coordinate 47 of CALANW010000116.1, forward strand.
CTTGATATCCTATATTTCGTTTTACCCTTTTAGTGTGAATTGCGCCTTTGAAGCTGCCGGTTTTTAATGTCAGCTTTGCAAAAATTACGCATTACGCGTTGAACGTATGCTGTGGACAAGCATTATCGCAAACCATATTATCATACTTTCGCTCATAAGTCCGTTCGTAAATCCGATTCGGAACGGGCTGTCGGGCATAATGCTTTTCACTGCATAAAGCACTCCGTAAATGACAAGCACATTCGTGAACGCCATTGCTTTCGGAAACTCAGTTTTTCCTCTTATCTGAAGAATGAACCAATAGATGAACGGCGGAAGCATAAACACTTCGCTGAGCATGATTATCCATGAAAGATGCGAAAAGAGAGCTTCGCAGGACGGAAGAGCAGCTTCGGCATAGCCGTTGTTCATCATCCATGAATAGAGATAAAGTATCATTATGTAGAAAATGTGCAGGCAAAGCCACGGTGTAAGTCCGTAGATATTGAGCGTTTTATAGATGCCTGCGCTCTTTTTGTCGGTGATGAATTTTCCTGCTGCGAAAAGTCCGATGCCGTAGAAAATTATTCCGGGAAATGCAAGGAACATTGCGAGCGAATTTCTCCAAGGTGCGATATTTACGGCTCCGTCCGTGAGCCAGTACAGGCTGCCGCTGTGAGCTGTATCGCCGTAGATCATCAGCCAGTCGCTTGAGCCGAAGCAAAGGCAGCCCAACATTCCGCAGATGAATGAAATGATGAGTGTTTTCTTTCTATTATTCATTATATATCCCTCCAAGGCGGTTAGCATTTGCTAATCTTATTAGGATTATAGCACCGATCTTTTCGGCTGTCAATAAGGTTATGGGGAAAATTATGCGATTTGTCAGAATATACAATGCACATAACACTGTTATGCGAAATAATATTGCATAATGCTGAAATTAGCGCAGGCTTATTGACAGGGGGGCGTATTTATGCTAAGATAACGATGTTATGTGAAGCAAAAAGGACGGTGACAATATGAGTGACGAACTTGAAACAAGGGAAAAGCTGCTGAAAAGTGCGCTTTCCGAATTCTCCGAAAAGGGATATATGAAAGCCTCTCTGCGAAAGATATGCGCCGATGCGGGCGTTACAACGGGAGCGCTGTATTTCTTTTTCAAAAATAAAAATGACCTTTTTGCCGCGATAGTTGAACCGCCGCTCAAAGAGCTTTGCAGGCTGCTGAATGAGCATTATACGCAGGACGCTGAAGAAATGGCGAGTGACGATCCTGCGGTGCTGACGGCGGAATACCATATTGAAACGCACAGCAGTCTGGAAGTCCTCGTTGAATATATGTATCAGTATTACGATGTGTTTATTCTCCTGCTGACAAAGGCGCAGGGTTCGGATTACGAAAATGCTGTCGATATGGTCGTAGATATGACCGAGCAGGGGTTCCGTATCTCGGCTGAAAAGGCTGCGCAGAAAAAGCCGGGCTGTCACGTTGACGAATATATGCTCCACTGGATAACCCACATCAGCGTTGATGCGTACACTCATCTTCTGACGCATGAAAAAGATGTGGAAAAAGCCAAGCTCCACATGAGGCGAGTAATGGAATTCCTGATAAAGATATGGTTCACTATGATAGTTGAGGACTAATTGCAAAGCCGCCTTCGGGCGGCAATAATCAAGACTTTGGCATAACATTGTTATGTCAAATCGATAAAAACAAGCCGCTTTTGAGCGGCAAAAATTACGGACACAACATAACAATGTTATGTTAAACTAACTTTTATAAAGTCGGAGGAAAGAATATGTATTTGGAGATCAAAGATGTAAAGAAAAGCTACGGCAGCGATGCAAGCTATATCCAAGTCTTAAAGGGCGTAAGCACGGGCGTTGAAAAGGGTCAGATGTGCGTTATCCAAGGCACGAGCGGCTCGGGCAAATCGACGCTCCTCAACTGCATAGGCGGTCTGGACACTATGGACAGCGGTTCGGTAAAGGTTGACGGAAAGGAAATTTTCGGCTTGAAGCCCGATAAGCTTGCTGATTACCGAAAGGAAAACCTCGGATTCATTTTCCAGTTCTACAACCTCGTTCCGAATCTCACGGTCGAGGAAAACATTCAGGTCTGCGAATATCTTTCCGATTCGCCGCTCGATATGGAGGAGCTTCTCACAACGCTCGGACTTTCCGAACACAGGAACAAGTTCCCCTCGCAGCTCTCGGGCGGTCAGCAGCAGAGATGTGCTATCGCAAGGGCGCTTATAAAAAATCCGAAGCTGCTTTTATGCGATGAGCCAACGGGTGCGCTCGATTCAAAGACCTCCCGTGATATCCTTGTTCTTCTTGAAAAGGTCAATCAGAAATACGGCACGACAATGCTCATCGTAACGCACAACAACGCTATCAAAAATATGGTACACAAGGTAATAATCGTCAAGGACGGACTTATCAAAAAGGATTATCTCAACGAAACCCGCATACCTGCTGCCGAGCTGGAGGATCTGTAATGAATAAGGTACTTAGAAAAAGACTTCTGCGTGAGCTTAAATCGAATTTTGCACGATATGTCGCACTCGTTCTGCTTATCGTGTTTGGAATGTATGTTATCGTTTCGGTCGTTTCGAGCGCAGATACTATTATAAAAAGAACGGACGAACACGGCGAAATAAACAAGGTCGAGGACGGTCAGTTCGGCGTTTTTATTCCGCTCACCGATGAGCAGGAAAAACGGATAGCCGATATGGGCATCACCCTCGAAAAGCATTTCAGCATTGATATTTTTGCCGAGGACGGCTCAAAGCTCCGCGTTTTCCGCAACAGAAACGATATCGACCTTGTGGAGCTTGACAGCGGCAGATATGCCGAGAATGTGAACGAAGCAGTTGCGGAAAAGCGCTACTGCGAAGATCATTCGCTCACGGTCGGCGACAAGCTTACCGCAGGCGGAATTGAATTTGAGATCGTCGGCATCGGCACAACGCCCGACTATGACGCTCCGTTCGACAAGTTCTCGGACACGGCGGTTTCAAGCGTTGGCTTCGGACTTCTTTTCGTATCCGATGAACAGTATGACTATATCAAAAACGATACCTCACAGCAGGCGGAGGACCTTTGCTATGCTTACCGACTGAACGGAAAGGCTTCCGATGAAGAACTCAAAGATATGATAAAGGATTTTGAGTTCAACTACAAGGACGTTACCGACAAATATTATCTTGAAACGGTCGGTGAAGCGTTGCAGCAGCGTGACGATCTCCGCGATGGCATCAATGAACTTTATGACGGTTCGCAGGAACTCAAAGACGGTATGAAAGACCTTTCGGACGGCGCAGATGAGCTTCACGACGGACTTGGTGACCTTTATGACGGCTCAAAGGAGCTTACTGACGGTATCGGAGAACTTTCCAACGGCGCGGACGAATTATTGGACGGTATGAAAACACTCGATGATTCGGGAAAAATGATATCGGACGGCTCTTCCGAAATTCTTGATGCGCTTCTTGCTCAGGCATCGCAGAGCCTTTCCGTAATGGGACAGAATATCACGCTTACAGCCGATAATTACGGTGAAACTCTCGATAAGCTTATCAAAATGACGCAGAGTGCCGAACTTGCACAGCTCAAAGCTTCACTTGACGGCGTAAAAGCTTATGCAGACGGCACAAAGGAGTACGCAGACGGCGTTCACACTGCGGCTGACGGAGCAAATGCTCTTTCGGACGGCGCAAAAGAGGCTTTGGACGGCTCTAAGGAGCTTTCGGACGGTGCTAAGGACGCACTTGACGGTTCAAAGGAATTATCGGACGGTGCAAAGGACGCTTATGACGGTGCTTCCGAGCTTGCAGACGGAATTGCGGAGCTTAAGACCGAAACCGACAAGCTTCTTGACGAAGTTTTCGATGTTGACCTTGACAACCTTACAATGTTTGTGAAAAGAGCGGAAAATGTTCGTATCGCAGGCGCAAAGGGCGATGTTATCATGAACAGACTTGCGGGACTTGGTGTCGGCGTTATCCTTATGATGCTTTTCGCTTATGTTATCTCCGTTTTCGTAATCCACCAGATTCAGCGTGAAAGCAGTGTTATCGGTGCGCTTTATGCACTCGGCGCGAAGAAAAAGGACCTCATTGCGCATTACATAACCCTGCCGACTGTCGTTGCATTCATCGGCGGAATCATCGGTATGTTCATAGGCTTTTCGCCGATAGGACTTGACTATCAGATGCTTGATACCTACGCATATTTCTCACTCCCGAAATTCGCGCCCGTTTATCCGGTTTACCTTGTTGTTTACAGCGTTGTGATGCCTCCCGTCATTTCTATCATCGTAAACACGCTCGTTATAAACAAGCGCCTTTCGCAGACTGCGCTTTCGCTTATCCGAAATGAGCAGAAAACCGCGCGCTACAGCAGTGTAAAGATCAAGAGTAAGAACTTTATCCGCAGATTTCAGATAAGACAGATGCTCCGCGAAATGCGCACGGGAATAACAGTTCTTTTGAGTATGCTTTTCTCGCTCCTCGTTCTTATGCTCGGCGTTGACTGCTATTACCTTTGCGAAAATGTAAGAAAAGACACTATCCGCGATACTAAATATGAATATATGTACACGCTGAAATATCCAGAAACGGAAGTCCCCGAGGGCGGCGAAGCCTGCTTTGCGAAGTCGCTTTCAAAGGAGCAGCTCGGATATAATCTTGACGTAACGGTAATGGGCATTGACAGCGACAACAAGTATTACAATGTTAAAACTCACGAGGGCAAGAGCCTTATCACCGCAAGCAAATCGGTCGTTGAGCGTTACGGAATTACAACTGGAGATAAGTTTATCCTCACCGACAGCGCAAACTCAATGGACTATGCATTCACCGTTGCCGATGTCTGCGACGAGAGCGCAGGACTTACGGTATTTATGGATATCGACAGTATGCGCGAACTTTTCGGTGAAGACGATGATTACTACAACTGCCTTCTCTCCGACAAGCCGCTCGATATCGACGAGGGCAGACTTTACGGCACAACTACAAAGACCGATATCGAACGCTCGGCGGCTGTTTTCACAGAGCTTATGATGTCGATGATAGTTATGCTTATCGTTATCGCGATAATAATTTTCTTTGCGGTAATGTTCCTTATGCTGAATGTTATGGTCGAGCGCGCTTCATTCGGTATCTCGCTCGTGAAGATATTCGGCTACAAGACCAAGGACGTGAAGAAGCTTTACCTCAACGGAAACGCACTGCTCATTGCAGTTGGTGCGCTCATCGAAATACCGATTTCAAAGCTTATCATCGATAAGGTGTTCCCACTGTTTATCCCGAATGTCACAAGCGGAATAAACCTCGTTTTCCCGTTCTATGTTTATCCGATAATTTTTGTCGGAACAATGGCTGTTTACTACGTTATTACAGCTATTCTCGTAAGAAAGCTCGGTAAGATAACACCTGCCGAGGTGCTTAAAAACAGAGAATGATTTTTTGAGCAAAGTCTGTCGGAAAGTTTCGGCAGACTTTGTTTTTTATATGAAAAGCTGTTGCAAATCTCTAATGATTATGCTATAATAAATAAAAGAAAAGCCGCTTTTTATCGTGAAGCGGCTTTGAAAAAACAATATAGTTAGTATATGCTAACTTAACAATAAACGGGGGAGAAAGCAATGCTCGAATATACGAATAAATACTGGAAAATGCTTGTGCCGATGATAAAGAAAAGCCTTGTGAAGCGCTTCGGAAAGGACGAAACCGCAAAGCTTCTCGCAAAGACGGACGAAATTTACCGTGATATGCTCAACCGTGCAAACGATATTGGAAAAGACAATCCTATGGCATCGAATATGTATGAGTGCCTTATTTTTCTTGCGCTCTGGAAAGCTGCCGACGGTAAAATTTCCGTTGAGGAACTGCGTGAGATAACTCACGAAATGCTGACCGCTCCTGCGTTCAAGGCAATGGGTCTGATAATAAACGCCAACAAGCCGAGCGGAATGAAGCGCATCGGAAATATGATGAAAAAGAACTCACAGTGGCTCGAAGAACACCCCAAGTACAAGAAATTTTCGTGGGATTTTAATTTTGACGAAACCAAACATTCGGAGGGTTTTTACTACCATTTCACAAAGTGTCCGCTCAATGATTTTGCGCGGAAAGAGGGTTATCTCGATGTCCTGCCCGTGATGTGCGATATCGACTATCTGACGGCAGGACTTATGCATGCAAAGCTTATCCGCGAGCATACTCTTGCATCGGGCGGAGAGGTCTGCGATTACTGGTTCGTTGGAGATAATAGTCCGCAGGCAAAGTAAGGAGCTGCAAAATGAAAGATAACGAAGTTGAATTCGACCGAAGCTGCCACGTCATTTACTCAAAGGCTTGCAAAAAGGTTATCCTCGAAAAGATAGCGGAGCATTATCCGAACGAAACGGAAAAGGTTTTTGAAGCCGTCCAAAAGCAGTATTCGGACTTCCTGAAAAACTATCGAACAGACCTTGGCGGAAAGAAAAATTTCCACAACGGAACGGCAGGTACATACGACTGCATAGCGCTGTTCAGCTATTATAAGGTCTGCAAAGACAAGACCTCGCTCGGCGAGATAGAGGAAATGAACAATGCGATATTCCTGCCTGCGTTCAAAAAACTGAGCTTTGCCGACTGCAACAAACCGATTTTCAAAAAGCTTCTGCACAAAGCATTTGCGGCTTCGGCAAAAAAATGCGGCAGGTGGAATGACTATAAAATGAACGTTTTTCCGTACAAAGAGGGCGAGCCGATACGGTATGAATTCACCGCTTGCCCGATAGCCGATTTCGCCCGTGAAAACGGTCTGCTCAATGTCCTGTCTGCGATATGCAACGCCGATTTTGCGGCAATGGAGCTTATCCACGCTCGGCTCGTAAGAAAAACGACCTGCGGAAACGGAATCGTCTGCGACTATGCTATTTGCGGCGACAAGGACGAATACGCGGCTTTGCACGAAGAATATATCGATTCGGACGGTTACAGAAGAAACAAATAAACCGGAGGGAAATATGGTAAAAGTAACATCATTGTCGGAAAAAGAAATTGAACAGATCGGTGAAGCCTTTGCCGATTATGAGTATGAAAATGGCGAAAGGGGAATGGCGTACCTTTTCGGAAGCAATGAAAATGTAAAGGAATATATCTGCGGCTTTGCCCGTGCGATGATAAAAGCAGGCTTTCTCTACAGCACGAGCGAGAACCACGAAGCCTATGTCGCATACAGATATTCAAAGGATAAAATTCCCGCTTCGGCAGGAATGGAGCTGATGAAAGCTATCTTTAAAACGATAGGACTTGGCGGCGGAATAAAGATGATGAAATTGATGAAGCGCGGCGGAGAATCCTATGAGGATAAATTCAAAAAGACAAAAAAGCCGTATATTTTCGTAGGAATGCTCGTTGTTTGCAAGCAGTATCAGGGTCAGGGCTTTATGCGAAAAGCGCTCGATATCGCATTTGAAGAGGGCAGGAAAAGAAACTGCCCCGTTATCCTCGACACGGACGCAGAATTGAAGCGCGACAAGTATGTACACCTCGGAATGAACAATATTCAGACGAGAAAATTTGACGAGGGTGCATATTTATATGACCTTGTGAAAGAGAACTGAAAAAACTCCGACCGAGTTTGGAAAAAGCTCGGTCGGAGTTTTGGTTTTATAAAAGTTTATCTCAGCTTATCCACATAACGATAAGTCCTGCGATGACCGCAAAAACGAGAAATACAGGAACCATAGGGAAGCAGTCTTTTATATGAAACCACTTCTGCGCATATTCCTTGTCCATGTGTTCAGTGCCCGGCAATCTCCGGCGCTTTACTCTCGGGAAGAATATCCAGTCGATGATGAATGTATCGAATGTAAAGAGCGCAAGGCAGTAGCATATAACCGCAATAAAGCCGTCAAGGAATGTTCTTGCTCCTGCGATATATGCAAATGTTACGACGATCACAAGCGCAACGACCATAAAGATCACTTTCGCTATATAGTTCTTTGCGGTCAGTTTTTGCTTTTTGGCTTCAAGACCCTGACTTCTGTAATATTCAGCCTGAATTTCGGGCGGATAGTCCGTGATCATATTCACGGGATCTTTGTTCAGAAGCACCGTTACCATTATCGCAAACGGTATTGCTAGGATAAGACACTCAATAATAATTGTTAATGCAGACATAATAATTTCTCCTCGTATAATAAAGTTATCCCCAACAAAAGTTGAGAGATATAAAGCCAC
>CALANW010000117.1 GCA_937926145.1 uncultured Ruminococcus sp.
TCGCATATCCACACGCTTTTGCGTAGATTTTGATTCTATGTGGACGAGTTCTAAATTCGGAATTATGAATTCGGAATTCGGAATTATTTTTTCGTGGGAAAGAATCTATTTTTGTTCGTTTGAAAATGATGCTTTTTCAAAAGATCTGTAAGGACGGGTTTCCCATTCCGTTTTATTCGATTGTTTTTTACGACGTGGATCGGCAATTATTATATACCGAGCAATTTTGTTAGGGTGGAAATTGCAAATGCTGCGCCTACTGCCATTCCCGTTGCTACAAGGAGGGCTTCTATCAGGGTGTACAGTCCTGCGATGAAGTCACCTGCTATAAAGTCACGCATACAGTTTGTTATAGTTACGCCGGGGACGAGGGTCATGGCTGCGCCGATTATGATGCTGTCATACTCGTTTGTCAGACCGAAATAATAGCACAGGACGGCGGCTGTGGCTGTAAAAAGCGAGCAGATCAGGCTCATAAAAAACACGCTCGGGCGGATCTGTGTGACGGCTTTTTCTATAAGGCAGATAATGGCTGCGATAATTCCGCCTGCGATAGATTCGCGCCAGCCGCCGCCGAAAAACAAGGCGAAAGTTGCGCCTATGACGGCATAGCTTATGACGACGGCATAAAAAGGATAGGTCTTGCGTTTTTTTATCTGCGAGATATAGTTATTGACGGTTGCAAAGTTTGGCTTTTCCGAGCATATATAGCGCGAGAGGTTATTCAGGCGGTCAACTCGGTCGAGGTTGTTCACTCTTGTTTTGGTATTTCGCTGGATAGTGAGGGGAGTGCCGTCTTCGCTCTGCACGGTGATGATTATTGTGGGCGGTATCGCGAAGATCTCGAAGCGTTCGCCCTGCTTATATCCGTAGGCTTCGGCGATACGGACGACGCTGTCTTCGACGCGGTATATTTCAGCGCCGTTTTCGAGGAGCATCATACCGATTTGCGAAGTGACGGACAGTAGTTCCTTACTTGTCATCAGATAACAAATCCTCCGTTTACAGAGATAACTTCGCCCGTGATGAACGAAGCTTTGGGTGAGGCGAGGAAAAGGGCGGTTTCGGCGATATCCTCGGGAGAGCCGATACGTCCGATCGGAGTTTCTTCTTTGAGCTCGGTCATTATTTCTTCGGAAATATTGCCGTTCATTTCGGTGGAGATAACTCCGGGGGCGATTGCGTTGACGGTAATTCCCGATGGTCCGAGTTCCTTTGCGAGAGCTTTTGTCATACCTATAACGGCGGCTTTGGCGGCGGAGTAGTGGACTTCGCAGGAAGCGCCCGTTATGCCCCACATTGAGGAGATATTGATTATTCTGCCCGATTTATTGTGTATCATATCGGGGAGGGCGGCTTGTATGCAGTTATAAACGCCTTTCACATCGACAGCGAACATTCTGTCCCATTTTTCCTCGGTGATATCGCAGAACATTATCTGCTCGGCGATGCCTGCGTTATTGACGAGGGTGCTTATGCTGCCGAAATTTGAGTGGGCGAAAGCTATCATTTCATCGACGGCTTTTCTGTCGGCTACATCGGCGCAGAAAGGGAGTGCTCTTCCGCCGAGTTTGGAAATTTCCTCGCAGACTTCCTCGGCTTTTTCCTTTGATCTTGTATAGTTTATGATAACGTCTGCGCCGCTTTTTCCGAATTCGAGTGCGCAGGCTTTTCCGATACCTCTTGATGCGCCCGTGACGATAACAGTTCCCGACATAAATTTATTTTCCTTTCAGAATAATTCTATTTAAGGGCACATCTAAAAACCATAGTGCCTCAGATGCGCAGTCAGATTTTTCGTCAGATTGTATAGAAATTTCGCAGGCATACTGTCGTATGTCAAGAAATTTATGTGCAAGATGACGGAAAATCTGCAAGCAGATGAGGTGCTAAGGCTTTAGCCGGTGTTTTTAGAGGTGACCTTAAGATTATTATACCAAAGATAGCTGATGATTTCAACAGAAAACAGGTGATTTTATGAAATATGATTTTACAAAATGCGAACTTTGCCCGAGAAAATGCGGTGCTGACCGTGTGAACGGAGTAGGATTCTGCGGTGAGGGAGCGGAGCTTCGTGCGGCTAAGGCTTATTTACACAAGTGGGAAGAGCCGTGTTTATCGGGTGAGAACGGTTCGGGGACGGTATTTTTTTCGGGGTGCAGTTTAAAGTGTGTATTTTGCCAGAACTACAAAATTTCGTCGAAAAATTTTGGGCAGGTGATAACTGAAGAGCGGCTTGGAGAAATTTTTCTCGAATTGCAGGAAAAAGGAGCGCACAACATCAATCTTGTCAGCCCGACGCATTTTGTTCCGCAGATAATTTCGGCTTTGGAACGTGTGAAAGGGAAACTTAACATACCGATAGTTTACAACACGGGCGGATATGAACGTGTGGAAACGCTGAAAATGCTGGAGGGGTATATTGACATTTATTTGCCCGATTTTAAATATTATGATGATGAAATTGCACGGAAATATTCGGCGGCAGGGGATTATTTTGAGGTCGTATGCGCGGCGATAGACGAGATGTTTCATCAGGTGGGTGCGGCTGAGTTTGGAGAGGACGGTTTGATGAAAAAGGGAATAATAATTCGTCATCTGACTTTGCCAAATCATCGTCATGATTCGATTGCAGTGCTTGAAGAGATCGCTTCGCAGTGGGGGACGGAGGATATTCTGCTGAGTTTGATGAGCCAATACACGCCGTTTTACCGAAGCTCGGAATTTCCCGAGATTTCACGCAGGATAAGCACTTTTGAATACAATTCCGTGCTGAAAAGGGCAGAAGAGCTTGGTTTTAAGGGATTTATGCAGGAAAAATCCTCAGCAAAGGAAGAATACACGCCTGATTTTGACCTGAACGGAATTATAAAATGATATAAAAAAGCAGCTGCCGACCTGACAGCTGCTTGATTTATTTATAGTTGGCAAGAAGCCTTTAAATGTTCTGGTGGTCTCACTCCGTTTCTTCAGAATTTCTTCAAACCAAGTAATCTGAGAACATTTTTCATAATCACCACTCGCTTTCAAAGAGTTTGAGCAGTTTTTACAGCTTCATTGGACTTTACCTCCTGAAATTTCTGATAGCTTTATCCATTATTCCAAGCTTCCACATTTGCGGACACTCCTTTATTTTTGATGGAATCGGCTTTTTAGAAAATCAGCACATTGGAATTCACTCCTACTTTTCAGAATTTTTGAGAAGTCCTATATATTACCATTTGTAGATCTCTTCATTCCTTTATGGATTTGTTTTGAGTTCCCGTCCTATCGGACATCGCTAACGTAACCTGTCGGACTCACTCCCTTGCGGTATTTATCAAAGATTCTCATCATGGAAACGACGCTTCAGATTTTTCATAATTCATCGCTCCTTTAGTTTATTTTATGCATCGAAGATGCGAAATTGACCGTTTGATGATCTTATTTTAAGTTCCCGTCCTATCGGACATCGCTGACGTAACCTGTTGGACTCACTCCCTTATGGATTTATCGGATATTTTGATCATGGAAACGACGTTTCAGATTTTTCATAGTTCATCGCTCCTTATTTTTATTTTATCCTATGCATCATAGATGCGAAGCTGAATTATCCGGTGGTCTCACTCCAATCTTTCAGATGTACAAGTACCTCGTCAAAATTTTCATACGACTTCACTTCTTTCAGATAAGTCTTATATCAGCTTTTTCAGAAATTTACTGCATCGGTATTCAAAACCTTTCTGTGAAATTTGTCAGTAAATTTTATTCCATTGGAATCACCTTTCACAATTATTGCCTTTTATGTAAAGCCTTAAGGCGTAAACACTCTCTTCGTCTAAGAGTACCCCTCGGTTGGAGAAGCTTCGGGATTTTGTAAAAGGGTATAAAAAATCCGTATATCCCATGCTGAAACTTTCGAGATATGCGGCTTAGCTTTTTGCTTTTAAGTTTTTGTTTTCGATACACTATCGTATCGGAGTGAAACATCTTATGTTTTACATTTAAACTCCGCTTTTATTTTCCTTAAAAGGTCATTATGCACGAGCCGCAAAGGGTACTCTCGATAGACTGCTCTTCATTTAATTCCATTGGACTCGTCCTTCCTTTCCAAGCATTATTTTCATTTTATTGGATATCGGTGAAGATCCTGCACCGACTGACGCTTTATTTGATCTTCAGTTCCGTTTATCCTGAATGCTTTAGGTTAGAGTATTCAGTGTTCCTTTTGGTTTCACCTTTTTCTCTTTCCTTGAGTATAATATACCATATCGTTTAGTAAAAGTCAACAGTTTTTGACTTAAATCTTAGATATATTTTGTACTGATTTTTTATTTATTTTACATATTGACAATTTGACGGCGTTGTAGTACAATAAGAATGTTGAGTGCTGATTTTGCAGCAGACGTACTATATACAAAGGAGGCAAAATAATGGCTGAAGAATTTGACATGGATTTAGGTGCTGATATCTACACCCTCGTTGATGAAGACGGCGTAGAGCAGACTTTTGAAAAGATTGATGAGATGGACGTAGGCGAAGATCACTACTATGCTCTCGTTCCTTATTATGAAGATCCGACAAAGGAGATCGAAGCTGATACTGAGCTTGTTGTTCTCAAGTCTGAATATGATGAAAACGATGAGGAGATCCTCGTTACGATTGACAGTGACGAAGAGTACGAACGCATCGGAAATATGTTCCTTGAAAAGCTCAATGATATGTACGAATAATTTTCCGAAAATTTCTATTGATTTTTTCAGAACGACGTGCTATAATAGTAACATTGAAAGAAAGTGTCTACTGCTTTGACCGATAAAGTGTGTTTTTATAATCCAACACATTATTAAAGGGATTCAGACTCCGACAGGGGATTGCAGACCTCCCGCCACATTAGATGTGTGGAGTAACGGATGCAGGGAGCGTGAAACTGTAGGGCTGTTGCCCACCTGCTTGAGTGCGGGTTTTATGCTGCACATGGCGGCAAGGCGGTTCATTTTAAAAACAGAGCGCATATCCTTTTGGGTATGCGCTTTCTTTTATATGTATGTATACATATGCTAATATTGGCTAAAATAAATGCTGAATATTGAAAAAAACAGGGTAGTTTTCACATATTTAAAAAAATGTCGGAAAATGTATTGACAAAAGGGTCTAGAAGTGGTAATATAATAAAGCTGTCAGCGAGGGCAAG